>JAYUQN010000283.1:0-14914 GCA_043756725.1 Saprospiraceae bacterium | reverse complement strand
GTTCAACGGTGGTGATGATGGCAGAAGCGGAACAATTGCAAGCACACGCCAATGCTGTGAAAGTACGTTTAGCGCGTTTCTAATTTGGAAACATCAAGACGAATAAGGTTTTTATAAAATGCGTTGATTTCAATTGTGCCTTTATCAGCTACGGGTAATTCGTCTGAAAGGTTTTCAAAAATAATGTTCAACCATTTGTTATTGGCTTGACGAATGAAAGTAGAAACCCACGTAAAATTGGGTTCAATAAAGATAATTTGTTCAAGGCTTTCTATCTTTTGATAATCAGCTAACTTATTAATTTTATCAAAACCCTCAGTGCTTTTTGACAAAACTTCTACAATAATATAAGGATTGACAAGCGAAGTCGCTGATTTTTTATCAGCCTTATGCTTGATAAATAGAGGTTCATCTTTAGTAATAGCCATATCGGGGTTATAATAACCGTTTGTTCTCTGAATGTAAACTTTGATATTGCTACCGAAAGAACGATATTCTTCATCAAAATTATCGAATAATCGGCTAAATAAAACGACAAGTTTATTTATAACTTGTTCATGAATAGGTGCAGCTTCTCCCATAATAGTTTTGGTTTGTTCATCAATTTCAATAAATGACCAGATACAGCCGCGGCTGTATTGAATTTTATAATCGCATTTATGCAAATATTCGAAATATTCCTCAACGGATGCAGGGACACACAAAATAGCACCTTTCTCTTCACGCTTTGCGAGCGTAAGCGGTATCAAAGGGCGATTTTGTTTTTTCTTGACCTCTAAAATAGGTTGAATTTCTGCGACTGCTGATGCCATGATGTTATTTTTTAACAAAGTTATGGTTTTTATTTTAATAAAACAGACCCCTCAGTATTTGACTTAAAAAAGAAGGTTCACTATTTTATTTGATTGTGCAAGCAATTAAATAAGCATCAATTTCACAGAGTTTCACAGAGGAGTCACAGAGTTTCACAGAGAGTTTACAACATTTAAGTAAATTTTAGCGCTCAATTCAACAAATTTCTCTGTGAAACTCTGTGACTTCTCTGTTTAACTCTGTGAAATTGACGTTTATTTCGTTGCTTGTACAATCGTATAGGATAGTGAAATCTATTTTAATTAGTGTCATGGTTTTAAAATAATCTTTCAAAACGATTTATATAGTTTTAAGGCGACAAGCGTCTGTCACCTACGCTGAAGACTACGATTATCTTAAACCTCTACATTAGATGGGGTATCACCGCTGAATAGGATAAATAGCCTCCTGTCGCCCATCAATATACCGAAATTTTTCACCATCATAAAAGCCATCTTGTTCCAACATGATGCGAATCACTTTGCCCTTCCATTCGGGTATCATAACGGCGGCATTAAGTTCAATAGAATAGGCAGTGTTAGCATGAAGCGGATAATCGCCTGCCCCAACCGTGCGTCCTTGATTATCCCACATCCCAATAGTCGGACCCGCAGCATGACCGTGAGAACCAATAGGATGTGTATAAATTGTGCCATTGATGCCCTCATTTTTAGCTTGTGCCAAAGCCGAAGCCAATATATCATTACCCGATTTGCCTGCTTTGAAATTTTCAGTTAAAATATCTTGTAAGCGATTGGCTTGTTTGAAAGCTTTTTGCAAATAAGCAGGCACTTCTTTTTCATCCGCCCGCAGCACATAAGCGTGTTCTTGCATATCTGTATTGAGCCGCAGGTAAGTGATGCCAAAATCAACATGCAGCAAATCACCTTCTCTGATAATGTCTTTTTCAGGACGTTTTGAAAACGTGCGCAGGTGTTCAAAACTGGTGGTATCTGCCCGTTGAATGGCAACAGACGGTTGAAACCACGTATCCAAACCCAAATCACGCACCCGTTGCCGATACCACCACACAAGGTCTTCGGTGGAGGTGACACCCACTTGAATGGCTCTGTCTGAAAAACCTTCGCGTACAATTTGGTGGCTGATGCGGGCAATTTGCTCATACAGTTGCATCTCTTTTTCCGTCCGTGTTTCAAGCCAAGCCACCGCCAATTTTTCAGCAGACCCGACCCGTGTTTTCATATTTTCAGGCAAACGGCTCATAAAAGACTCATATTCGAAATGGCTCAAACCATCCGAATGGGCGTAGTTGGGTGACACATTGATGCCTATTTTCTTGGGATTTCGGGTTTTTATCAAATCCATCAAAGCCTCCCATTGGTCGGGATAGACGTTGACATTCCACGCCGCTTTCAACAAACCAACATCATAACGAGCGATGGCTAATTTTTCAATGCTCGTTTTACCCCCCTCAGTATTCAAGCTAAAAACCATCACCGTCCGTCGTCTGGCGGACAGCCATTCGGCAGGCAGCATGGTGCGCATAACAGGGTCTTCGTTGTATTCTCTTGAAATCAAAACCCACATATCAAACCCTTCGCGTTGCATGAGTTTGGGCAACAGATTGTCGAAACGGTCGGCTAATATGCCATTTATGGTTTCAGCACGGTCTCGTTCTGCTAAAATTTTGGGTGTGGTTTGACCCCTCAGTATGGGGGTGAAAAGTGTTATAAAACAGAATAGAATTAATTTTTTCATTTTTTTCATTTTAAATTTTTTATTCGAATTTACCGCTTTGTCGCCTATTTTTACCCGCTCTTTTAGTCAAATCATCCCCCAAATCTTCCCGAGCCGTTTCCGCCACTTTCAACAACTCCTCTACTATTTCAGGATACATTTTCTGCACATCATACGCCTCGGCAGGGTCACGGCGAAGGTCGTAAAGCCCTTGTGGATGTTGAATATTTTCGGGTGCAGAGCCAGGAAACCCATCGTTTTTAGGTAATTGACCCACGTAAGAACGTCCTTCATGTGGTAAAACAAGCTTCCAATTAGCGCGTCTAACGGCTTGCAAATCATTTTTACGATAATAATAGTAAAAATATTTGCGCGGTTGTTGTTCCATACCCCCCCTCAGTATTGGCAAGATATTGACCCCATCAATGCGATTTTTAGGCAGCTTTAAATCGCAAATAGCCGCAATGGTGGGTAAAATATCAATCGTAGAAGCCAATTGATTGCACACCAAACCTTCGTTAACTGTGCCTTTCCAGCGCATGATGCAAGGCACACGAACGCCTCCTTCAAACGACGCGCCTTTGCCTTCTCTCAAACCACCTGTTGAACCTGCGTGGTTGCCAAAATTCAGCCAGGGTCCATTATCGCTTGTGAAAATGATGAGCGTATTTTTATCTAAACCATTGTCTTTCAAAGTTTTAAGAATTTCACCGACAGACCAATCCATTTCCATCATCACATCACCGTACAATCCTTGTTTGCTTTTTCCTTTGAAATTAGGTGACGCATTTATCGGAACATGGGGCATAGAATGCGGCACATATAGAAAAAACGGCTTGTTTTTATTCTTTTTAATGAAACTAACGGCACGCTCTGTATAGCGTTTGGTTAAAAAACCTTGTTGTTCGAGCGTTGTGAGTTCCTCCACTTTTTCGTTCCCTTCAATCAAAGGCAGTGGGGGAAAACGGTGTTTATTGGCTTGCTCGGGCGTAGCGGGTTTTCCATCAAACCAATGGGGCCACATATCGTTGGAATACGGAATGCCGAAATATTCATCAAAGCCGTGTTGCAAAGGTAAAAAAGGTTTTTTATCGCCCAAATGCCATTTGCCAAAGATAGCGGTGGCATAGTTTTTTTGCTTTAAAAGCTCTGGCAACAAGGTTTCATCGGCATTAATACCCATTAAACTATTGGGCATTAATGCCCCTGAAAACCCTAAACGATTGGGATAACAACCCGTCATTAGAGCCGCTCGAGAAGCCGAACAAACCGCTTGGGCTGCTAAAAAATTGGTAAAACGGATGCCTTCTCCCGCCATTTTATCGAGATTGGGCGTGGAATAATCCATCGCTCCGTACGAACTTAAATCGCCGTAACCTAAATCGTCCATGAAAATCAAGACGATATTGGGCGTTTTTTCCTTTTTTTCACTTGAAAAAGCACTCAAAAAGGCAATTATACTGAGGGGGGTAAGGAATAGGAGAATGTGTAATTTTTTCATTGCTCAAAGTATTGGTTTTTATAATTTCAAAAATTTATCTACCGCAACACACATCCACAAAATAGCACCGATGCCCGTGGGTCATTGAGAGGTGTTTTTTGCTTGTTATAGGCTTCCGCAGTGGGTAAAATAGGTGTTCCTCGCACGATACCTTCAATTTCACCAGTCTCTCGCACCTTCGATTTGATAAAATTATACCCCCGAAGTATTGCTGCCTCATATTTGTCTTTGGGCAACCATCCATTATTCACGCCTTCTGCAAAGGCAAAGATAAACATGGCAGTTGCAGAGGTTTCAAGGTAGGACGTTTTGTCTATCAAAATTTGGTTAAAACTACCATTATTATTTTGAATTTTCAAAAGTGCATCACAAGAGACTGTAAAGTTTTTTAAAATATCGTCAAAATTCGGTGTTTTATTTTTCAACAGTTCGGTGTTTACGAGCATCATCCAACCCATTCCTCGCCCCCATGACACGCCAAACAGATTTGATTTCTGCGAACCTTTCGGGCGAACATAATTTTGGCGCATGGACGCTATTTTGGCGTGGGTCGTATGCCAAAAGTAATCAAAAAGTGCCTAAATATGTGTTTATGAATTTTACGGAATTGGCAGCTTCAAGCGGTGCGGTGAAAAATCAATTAGATGCCAAAGAAGTGATTAGTATTTTTAAAAATAATTTGGATGAAACCACTTTGTTTGATTCTCGATATGGACGGCAAACGACTTCGGAACGCAATAATAGTGTGCAATTGGACTTAAAACGCAGTTTTGTTGTCTCTGAAAAAACGAATGGTTATGTGAAATTTGGGAGTAAAATCCGCAATCAAAACCGCAAAAATGACAATACAGAATGGTTAATTCGCCCTTATTTGACCACGGGTACTGCAACAGGACAGCATTTGGGAACAAATATATTTGGTTTCACAACCAAAACAGCCGATTTGTTTGATGCCAATGGGGTTTTGATGTATCCAAATCCCTCTACAAATGGCAAATTGTATTTGGCGGGATTAGAAAAAGAAAAAATCCAGCAAGTTGAGATTTTGAATATCAATGGACAATCTGTGAGAACAGCAGTTACAAAAGATATGGATTTCCTTGAAATAGATATGTCTAAAATGGTATCAGGCACTTATTTAGTGACGATGCTTAATGAAAAAGGGCAGGTGAGCGTACGTAAGATTGTGAAAGAATAAAGAGCAGTTTTTTTCATAAATTTAAATAGTATGTTGACAGAATCCGTCAATTCGTGGATTTTGTCAACATACTATGATTGAAATTCTGTTTATTTTATCACTATAGTAGCCGATTTTGTACTACTAATGGTGAAAATACCATAACCATTTTTCACATTGGTATGCAAAATAACAGGTTCAGTAAAAAACGGATTGTCTTGTGCAGAAAACGCCAAATCCAGTGTTTTTAAAAATAAAACATAGTCTTTGGTGACCGATAAAACTCTGACATTGATTTGGTCGCCTGTTTTGATGTTGCTATATACACCCCTGTTTGCTATATTAAATATTACGTTTGGCTCTAGCCAAAAACGCCAAATATAATTTTTACCATTGAATGAACGGTCGGGTAAAAAATTATTTTCCATATTCGGGTCAATATTGTTAACTCTAGCGTTTGCTGTGTACAGTTTTTTCAACGAATCCCTTAAAACTTGAATATTGAAAGCACTACTATTCCAAAAGCCAAAATTGGTTACACTAATTAAGGTGTAATAATTTTCATCGTTTCCACTGTCTTGCAGCTCTATTGTCAATTCATCGCCTCGGTCGGGCGTACTAAATGGGTCTGAAAGGTCTCTGTACAAAGCAGCATCTTTGCGATACCCCCCCCTCAGTATTTTGAAGTTTTCTTGCACTTTTTGACTCGCTTCTACGGTTTCAAAATTAGGGGCAGACACCCGGATTGTATAAGTTGTACCTGAAATTGAATCAATTTTAAACAGTTTTTTAGCAATATGGTAGCCTCTTATTGTGTAAGGAATTGTCCCCAACAATTGCCCATTTCGCAACAATTCTACTTTTGTATTGGGTACAGTATCATAGTATTCTTGGACAACTTTAATGGAATCTCTGCCATTCCCATTCCAATACTTGATGGTTTGGTTGAAATTAGTGGGTGTTTTATCTAAAACGCCTCTACTTTTGCTTACAAAAACGGCTAAAGAATCGCTCCCCGTCTGCCAATCTGCCCGAACAACCAAGCGGGATTTGTGGGCAGGAATGTCTATTTCAACAATGGGAGAAAATTTATCTTCATCACAGGCGAAGAAGGAAATTAAGGCAAATAATACTATGAAATAGGTTATATTTTTCATTTTTTATGATTTTTAAGTGATTGAAGTAGAAGTTTTAATTTTTACCACATAGTCACAATAGGAGGTTACATAGAACACATAGATTTTCATGCTCTAAAACCTATGTGTTCTATGTAACCTCCTATTGTGACTATGTGGTAAAAATTAAAACTTAAAATTATATGAAAACGAAGGAACAGGTATCGGAATCAAGCTCAAAATGCGATAAACTGGAAACGATTTCTGCGTGGCTTCATCGTATTTTGACCCTTTAAACATCGCAAAAGGATTAGCCCGCCCATACACATTGTAACAACCCAAAACCCAAGTGCGGGTATGGTGTTTTTTCTTTTTCGTCCATTCCATACTCATATCCAAGCGATGATAAGCGGGTAATCGATAGCTGTTACGCTCGCCAACGGTAGCCACCTCAATCTCTTGTTTATTACTCCAATCAATAGGCTGATTGATATTTGGCAAACGAAAATTGTTTGTGTAAAGCGTCAAAGCATTGCCCGTACCATATTGCCAAGCCCCATTGATGCTGAAACGTTTGGAAAACTGGTGCGACACAATGAGTTTGAAATCGTGCCGACGGTCATATTTGTAGGGAAATTCTAAGCCACCATTGAGGTCGTTGAATTGTCGGAGGTTTTTAGACCATGTATAACTCACCCAGCCCGTAGTTTTACCTTCTTTTTTCTGTAAAAAAAACTCAAGACCGTAAGCTCTGCCATCGCCTTGCGTCACTTTGTCTTGCCAATTGTTTTGAGTACCTAAAAACGAAGCCCCTTCTTTCAACGATAAAACGTTGGTCATGTCTTTGTAATAGCCTTCTACGCTGATTTCATAATCCTCTTTCCACGTTTTGGCAGCACCAGCGGCTATTTGCCACGATTTTTGAGGCACAATGCGCTTTGTGGAAGGTGTCCACAAGTCTGTTGGTAAGCCCACGCCTTCATTTGTTAGAAGATTGACGTTTTGCTGCATTTGTGCAAACGAGGCTTTTACAGCAATATCTTCAGGTAAACGATAGCTGACACCCACACGAGGTTGTAAAGACCCAAACCAAGACCCCTCCGTATAAATGCCTCCGTAATGCAAACCGACATTGGCTTTGAATTTACCCAAACTCATTTCATCTTCAACATACACAAAAGGCTCGTGGGCAAAAGTGTTGCTCGACCCAAGCGTGGTATCTGTATTGAAATTATCAATTTTAGCTTTGATATTGAAAGCCCCCGGCGAGTAGGTATGATAGGTATTGCTAGCACCAAAACGAATACGGTGTTGAGGATTGGGTAAATAGTCCAGATCCGTCCGAGTTGACCAGTCTTTTATGCCTGAAAAAAACTTGCCATTGGCATTTTCAAGCGTAGTATCTTTTTTCAACTCGTAACCCGCAATGGTATTGAATTGATAACGGGTGTAAGCGACCGTGGTATTGGCAAACAGTTTTTTATTAATCAACCAATTCCAGCGCAAAGCACCTGTTGTGTTCCCAAAATCAATACCGCCTTTTGTACGCTCATAGTCAGCGGGTTTATTTTTATCTGCCAATTTATAATCCACATTAAAAATATCGGCATTGTTGAAAGCACTTAAAAAAAGGCGGTGATTTTCATTAATTTTCCAATTGACCTTGGCGTTGAGGTCATAGAAAAAGAGGTTAAAATCAAAATCGCTGTTGGGTTCTTGCTTTTTAAACTCTTTTCGGGCAATTGGTTTTATCAAAACATCGTAGTAAGTTCTTCTACCTGCAATCATAAACGAGGCTTTGTTTTTAACAATCGGTCCTTCAAGCATCAAGCGAGAGGTTAAAATACCGATACCGCCTTCGCCATGATATTCCTGCATATTGCCGTCTTTCATATCAATTTCAAGCACCGATGACAATCTGCCACCAAAACGGGCAGGAAACCCCCCTTTTGTGAGCGACACATTTTTAATAGCATCGCCATTGAAAACGGAGAACAAACCGCCCAAATGCGAGACATTGTAAACAGGCACACCATCGAGAATAACGAGATTTTGGTCGGGGCTACCACCCCGCACAATCAAAGCATTTTGCCCTTCCCCACCCGATTGCACACCGGGCAAAAACTGCAAGGCTTTTAAAACATCTACCTCGCCCAGAAGCATCGGAATTTTTTTAATTTGTGCTATGGGAACAGTGATTTTCGACATTTGCACCTGTTCTTCAATGCGGTCTTGCCGTTTAGCACTGACTTCAACGGCTTGTAATTCCGCAGCCGTTATCAAAGGGAAATTCAAGGTTGTATCCCGATTGAAATTGATTTTCAGTGCCTGTGTTTCATAACCTATAAAGCTGATGGTGAGGTTTTTTTCACCCTTTGGCAAGGTCAAGCTGAAAAATCCGTAAGAATTTGTCACAACCCCTTGCTTGGATCCGACATCGTAAATGATGGCAGAAATCAGTTTTTCCTTTGAAATGGCATCTTCAACGTAGCCATTTAAAGTGAAAGAATTTTGTGCTGAAAGGATGAAAGGTGTGACAAATAAAAATGCAAGAAGCGCATAACGCTTTAAAGGAGGTATTGTGTTGAGCATGAGAAGTTTTGAAAAATTTATGAAAAAAAGTTATGTTCTCTTGCTTAAACGTATGTATGACGTAAACGTTATTGGGGTTCTGATATTTAACATTTCTTATGCGAATTTTTAATACCCCTCAGTATTTCACCGCCAAAATTTTCAACAAGCCATTTCTTTTTTTTTCAAGACTATAAAACCGATCTCTTTATTTTTTCGTAATTGAAATAAACATATATATATATTATAAAAAATAAAAAAGAAACCCTTTTCGAGTTTTTACAAGGTAAGAATGTTCGTAACCTAATAATTTATTTTTTAACATATAAAGCAATTCAACATGAAAAAAACCATTACTTTTCGCTTGATGACAACGTTCTTAGTTGTCCTTTTTTCTTTTACAGTAGCCAAAACGCAAACAATTTATGGTTTAACGACGGATAATAAAATCGTTTCTTTTAACGCCGCAGCACCCAATACAATAACAAGTACCCCCTCAGTATCGGGCGTAAAATTGGGTCAAATGCTCATTGGCTTAGACGTGCGACCGGCTACTGGGGAGGTTTTTGCATTGGGTTACGATGCGACCAATGATTCGGCAACCGTTTATACGCTGAACCCCACATCGGGTGTTGCAACAGCGAAACCCATGACGTTAAAATTAACGGGCATGGGCACCGTTATTGGTTTTGATTTTAATCCAACGGTTGACCGTATTCGGATTGTTAGTAAAACAGGCAGAAGCTACCGTTTAAACCCAAATAATGGAGCTTTGGCGGCTACGGATAGCACTTTACGCTATGCGGCAACGGATGTTAATACTGGAAAAACGGCAGGCGTGACGGCTTGTGCTTACACCAATAGTTTTATCGGGGCAACAGCAACGGGCTTGTATAACTACGATGAAACGCAAAAAACGATTGTATTCCAAAACCCGCCCAATGATGGTATCTTGAATACTCAACCTGCTATTTCAGGCATTACCGCAACGGCAATTATTTCAGATTTAGATATTTACACCAATCCAGCAACGTTTGCCTCCACTGTTTTTGCGGTAGTCAGAACAGGCACAACGGATTCACTTTTTACCCTCAACTTAGCAACGGGGACAATGACGAGAGTGGGTGCATTAGGCGCAAGTGTGGTTGATATTGCAATAGCAATTGACCGTACCTTGCCGCCTTTGCTGGGCAGATTGGCTTATGGTTTGAGTTTTACAGGGGGTAATATGGCTTTCAATTTATTGCAATTTGATGTAAAAAATCCTTCTTTTATTCGTTCCTCAACGGTTGTAACGGGGCTTAAAACGGGGCAGATGTTGATGGGTATGGACGTGCGCCCACAAGACAATCGTATTTATGCGCTTGGTTATCGAGCAACAGATTCCGTAGCGACAATTTATACTTTAAATGATACTACTTCGGCTTTATCGGTTTATGCGGGAGCGGATTCCTTTAAAATTGCACTTGGTGCAGCGCAAGCTGCCTTCGATTTTAACCCAGCTGCCAATCGCTTACGCATTATTGGAGCAAGTAATCGTCAAAATTATCGCTTGAATTTGACCGTTAATCCTGTAACAGTGACGGTTGATACGGCTTTAACATTCAAAACTGGTGATGCGAATGTTGGGAAAATGCCCAATGTGGTATCAGGAGCTTACACAAATTCTTACAACGGTGCAACAGCCACCCAATTATACGATATTGAAACAGGGAATAATATTTTGACCAATCAAAACAGCGCAAATGGTGGCTTTTTGGCAACAACGGGCGCATTGGGCATAACACTTGACCCCAATGATTTAACGACAGATTTGGATATTTTTTCAACGCTTTTTCCCGTTGCAGACTCCGCTTTTTTGGCAGCTAACGTCATGGGGGGTAGTAGTTTTGATAACTTATACACCGTTAATTTAACGACAGGTGCGGCAACACTTGTGGGACGCATTGGATTAGGTATTGCTGTTCGCAATATTGCCATTCGATTGCCCAATATTAGAACAGGTGTAGCCGATTTGCCCCTCACGCTTAAAGCAAATATTTTTCCGAATCCGACTCTTAATGCTGTCCAAATTGACATAAATAATGAGCTAATAGGGACAATAAATGTGCAAGTTGTGAGCTTGAATGGTTCCATTATCTTACAAAAAAAGTATGAAAAACAAACGACAAATTTTCAAGCTGCATTAGATACTTCTATTTTACCAAATGGGACATACTTAGTGAGAATTGCCACAGAAAAAGAGGTGGGCGTTTTTAAATTGATGAAATTGTAACTACATTTCTCCTCAAAATTTTCAACAAAAATCCATTACAAGTAGCTTGTGATGGATTTTTTACTAAATGGCTGAAAAAAAATCATTTGTATTACGCATAGATGAGCGCACGTTTGCCGCCCTTGAAAAATGGGCGGCAGATGAGTTTCGGAGTGCCAATGGGCAATTGGAATGGCTTATTGTGAAGGCATTGCGGGATACTGGGCGTATGCCTAAGACTTTGGATAATGAAAATAAAGGTGATGAAAATAAGGGTGAAAATAAGACATGAGTTAAATACCCCCCTCAGTATTTACAATAAAAAATCCGTTACAAGAGGCTTGTAATAGATTTTTTATACTCCTCAAATTTAGTTTTTAGAGGAAAATACTTGCATTTACAAATTGAAAACCCTATCTTTGTAATATCAAACGTTTAACACTATTGAAAATATAAATAATTTCGGTTATTTAGGGTGGGCAGCTCTGCTGCCCGCCTCCGCGAAGAGGCTGCCTATTGGCAGCCTTGTTCGTTTCAAGGGCATATCATTTTAGTTTACCAATGAAACTGCGGTCGTCCACTTCTGAACGCCTAATTTCCACCACCACCCAATCGGGATAAATCAGCCAAACTTCTTGAATGCTGCGATTCCAGCCCGTTTGTAAAGCCGCAATCAAAGCCCGTTTGACATCTCTTTGAACAATAAGCGGGTTGCCCAAGTACAGCACCACAATTTCTACTTTCTGTGTGCTTGCGTCTTTGATAAGTGCTTGAATGGCTGAATGTGGACTTTGAGTACGATAAGGAAATTTGAAATCCGCTACTTTGCCATCAATATCTGCATCAGGATTTTTAGCATTGGGTAAAAAAGAGTAAGGCAATAATTTGACGTGCTTTCCTGCCAGCGCAAGTGTCACACTAAAGAACTGATTTTCAGCCAATTCTTTTGTATAATGTTCATCGTGAACTTCGATTGTGCCACCATTTGGCGCAGTAAACACAAGTTGGTAAGTCTTCGTCATGTATTCGTAATAGTTTTGGTTTTGATTCATTTTTTTTGTAGCGGCGACATTTGTCGCTGTACAAAACACTTTCAGCGACTAAAGTCGCCGCTACACGGTTCACTATTTTTTCAAAGTAATATTTTCATAAATATCCGATAAAGCAATAGAGCAATCAAGCGATTTTAAATAAAGATTAGCATTGATGTTTGTGTAATCAGTGCCTTGCCAAACGCCTTGTTTTTCCTTAAAATAGGTTTCAATATAGCATTTATTTTGGTCTATTAAAATGTATTCTTTGAAAGATTCTAAGGTTTTATACTCGGCAAACTTTGAGGTGCGACTTTGTTTTTGAGTGTTTTTAGATAAAATTTCAACTATTAAAATAGGGTTTATGAGCAAAAATTGGTCATTATCCCAAAATAAGGGTGTATCCATTACAACTGAAACATCTGGATAAACTGCATAGTTAAGAGAGAGTGAATAAATTAATTGCTTCCCACCTAAGATGCGAATTCTTTTATCTTGTTCTTTTGAAACGGTCTTTATTGCATAACCAATATTTGCACTAATAATATTGTGTGGTCCATTTGCAGGTGATAATTCAGTTATAATGCCATCATAATATTCGTGAAATTCTGTTGAATTTTCTTCACGGCGTAAATAGGTTGCAAGTTTGTGGCGATGAGGTTCTTTTTTAGGTTTGAGTATGGCTAATGGATTGATGTCATTGTACATGATTGATATTTTCGACAAATTTAAACAC
This sequence comes from Saprospiraceae bacterium, assembly GCA_043756725.1. Lineage (GTDB taxonomy): Bacteria > Bacteroidota > Bacteroidia > Chitinophagales > Saprospiraceae > JAAFJT01. Next base: position 1,979 of record JAYUQN010000283.1, on the reverse strand, counting down.
TATCTATTTTAAAAGTAGAAAAAAATTTACCCCCCTCAGTATTTTCAATAAAAATATCCATCACAAAAGGTTCGTGACGGATTTTTTATTAAAATACACGCAACGGCTAAAGCCGTTTTGACGAGTTCGGCTGAAGCCGAAGCTACGGGAACTACAGATTCTTCTTTTTCAACTCTTTTACCGCGTAATCTGCTGCCCGAGCTGTCAAAGCCATATACGTCAAAGAGGGATTGACGCAACTGGTTGAAACCATCGCCGAACCATCGGTGACGAAAACATTTTTACACTCGTGTATTTGATTCCACTCATTTAAAACGCTGGTTTTAGGGTCTTTACCCATGCGCGCCGTGCCCATTTCGTGGATTGCCATGCCCGGGAAACAGGTATTGTCGTAGGTTTTTACGTTTTTACAACCCGCTTTTTCAAGCATTTCAGCGGCATCATTTTGCATATCAACGCGCATTTTCTTTTCATTTTCTTTAAATTCCGCATCAAAAACGACGGTGGGTTGCCCCCATTTGTCTTTTTTATCAAAATCTAAAAACATCTTATTGTCTTCATAAGGGAGACATTCACCGAAGCCCCCTAAGCCCATGCTCCATTGACCCGGCTCAACGGCTTTCTCTTTCATTTCTGCACCGAAACCCATTTCAGCCACAAGGCGTTGCCATGAGCCTCCACGCGTTGCACCGCCTTGATAGCCAAAGCCCCGAATATAATCCCGTTTTTCATCATTCAAATTGCGGAACCGAGGAACATAAGTACCACTTGGGCGACGACCAAAAGTATATTTATCTTCAAAACCTTCCATCACACCACTCGCTCCTGTGCGGAAATGGTGATCCATCAAATATTTGCCCAAAACACCACTGCCATTGCCCAAACCATTCTGAAACTGTGGCGATACTGAATTTTGTAAAATCCATGTAGAACCAATTGTTGAGCCACAGACAAAAATGACATTCGCTTGAAATTCATGCCGCTCATTTGTTTCACTATCAATGACCAAAACGCCTTTGGCTTTGCCTTTTTTAGCATCATAAATAATGGAATTGACGATGGAATGAGGGCGTAATGTCAAACGACCCGTTGCCATTGCAGGCGGCAAAGTGGACGACTGGGTGCTGAAATAAGCACTAAAAGGGCAGCCTCTATCACAACGGCTACGGTATTGGCAACTGCCGCGTCCATTATGGATTTGCGTCAAATTGGCAACCCTTCCAATGGTCAAATTACGCCCCGGAAAATTTTGTTCTATGCTTTTTCTAACGGCTTTTTCTACCACATTTAAATCCATAGGCGGTAAAAATTGGCTATCGGGCAATTGGGGCAAACCTAATTTTTCACCTGAAATACCCGCATGCCGCTCGACATAATCGTACCAGGGGGCAATGTCTGCATAGCGAATGGGCCAGTCTATGGCAATGCCATCCTTCGCATTTGCCGTAAAATCTATATCCGACCAGCGGTAGGATTGGCGACCCCACATAATGGATTTTCCACCCACAATATTGGGGCGATACCAGTCGAAACGCTTTTTTTCACCATATAAAGCATCGGCATCTTTAAACCAATAGCTCTCATTGCGTTCACCATACGGATAATCGCGCTTTAAAAACGGGTGCGTTTCTTTTTGGTGATTGGTCAAACGGTCACGATGCTCCAATTCCCACGGTGCTTTCATGGCTGAATCATAGCCTGTGACGTGTTCCAAAGGGCGACCTCTATCGAGCATGAGGACTTTAAGACCTTTTTCAGTCAGTTCTTTAGCTGCCCAACCGCCACTGACGCCCGAGCCAATGACGATGGCATCGTATTTCTTTTTTGCGGATTCTGTGTTGAGATTTGACATTTTGTAGTTGTTTAATTTTTCATAAAAGGGTAAATTGTGGAAATAGATAGATTTAGCGAAGTATACTACTATACTTCGCTAAATCTATGGGTTTAAAAGCACATTTAGCGAAGTATGTCTATATACT
>JAYUQN010000282.1:0-2005 GCA_043756725.1 Saprospiraceae bacterium | reverse complement strand
AAACTTACCCTAAATCTTCGCTTAAAAATGGACAAAAATTTTTCTTAACACCCCTAATTGTCTATTGTAAATTGTCCATTATTCTACTAAAAAACAGCTTAAAATCTCTATGATGAAAAAGATACTATTATTGATTTTATTATTTTATGTTTTTTCAAACGGGGTTTACGCCCAACAAATAAAACGGCAAACGCTTTCCAGTCAAGGGTCTGCAAAAGTAGCGGCTCCTTTCAGAGTGAGTTGGACAGCAGGCAGTTGCCCGGGATGCAATACTTTGAAAGCAGAAGGTAAAGGCTTTTCTCGACAAGGGTTTCAACAGCCTCCTGATATTCACAACAATCCTTCTGGTTGTTTGGTAACGGCAGGGTTTAATGTTGTTTCACAGCCATCTCAAATATGTGGAACTACCTACGATTTTGAATATACAGGAAGACAAATACAAGATGTAACTTTTGTTTGGAACTTTGGCGAAGGGGCTAATCCTCAGACTTCGACTTCGCCTAATCCTGTCGGTATTTCTTATGCCACACCCGGTTCAAAAACGGTGGTTTTAACGGTGAAACAAAACGCGTGTATGGAAAGCAGTGCACGGGTCATTACCCTCAACCCCAATCAAATAGGCTTTGGCGCAACCGTCAATGTTACCAATATCAAGTGTTTTAATGAAAAAAAAGGCGCCATCAATATCCAACCCATTGGTGGAAGCGGTGCAAAAACGTTTAGATGGTCTAATGGTGAAACCACGCCAGCTATTTCAAATATCGGCGCAGGACGTTATCAAGTGACCGTAAGCGATGGCAACAATTGCCGCTTTACCATAGATACCCTCGTCTCGCAACCCACTTCGGGGCTTGTTTTGAAAGATACGGTTGTGCTTGAAACTTGCAAAGATTATAAAGATGGCTCCATTCGTCTGGGCATATCTGGGGGTCTGAAACCTTATCGTTTTATTTGGGAAAATGGCAAAACGAAAGCACGTATAGATTCGCTCAGTGTTGGGACGTACAGAATACGCATTTTGGATAGCAATGATTGTAAAATTGATACCGTTTTTGATGTAAAATTGCGTTGCCGCCAAGTGAAAGACAATGGCATTTATGATGTTTTTACACCCAATGGCGATAATTTTAATGAAACATGGGTTGTGAAAGACATAGAAAACTATCCTAATAATGAAACTTTTGTTTTCAACCGTTGGGGACAAATTGTGTATTCCAAAAAAGCCTATAAAAATGAGTGGGATGGTAAAACCAATAAAGGTGATGAGTTGCAATCTGCGCCATACTATTATGTTATCCGTTTGAATGACGATAAACAAACGGTGCTGACTGGCTCTATTACCTTGATTCGCTAAAGTGTTAAAAACTAAAAACCGATTATGATGAAATATAATCTATACAGCCTGCTGTTTTTGCTCGTTTTTACCGTAAAACTTTCGGCTCAACAATACCCCTTATTCACCAATTATGTTTTAAACACTTATGCCTTCAACCCCGCTGCAATCGGTACGACTAAAACTGTTGAAATGCGGGGTCTTACCCGCACACAATGGGTGAATGTGGAAGGCAGACCCCAAACCAATATTGTAAGCATTTTTGGAAAAGTTGGTAAAGCACCCATTGTAGCGGGTATGTATTTTTTTAACGACCAAGCGGGGCGAATGAGACGCACAGGGTTAAATGCGCTCTTGGCGTACAATCAAAAAGTGGGTGAAAACAGCAGCCTTTCTCTTGGCATTTCGGGCGGCTATTACCGTGTCAATCTTATTGAAAAAGTTTTTATACAAGACGACCCTGACCCTGTGGTGGATGGTGCACAAATTGGTTTAATGATTCCCGATTTGAGTTTGGGCATCCATTTCAAGCAAGAAAATGGCTTTTTTGGCGGCTTTTCAATACCCCAATTGTATCGCAAAAAACTGTATTTTGACCCCTCAGTACAAAGGCTTAGTAATACCCAAATTGTGCGACAATTTCATGCTTTAGGGGGTTTTACAATTCCTGTT
>JAYUQN010000281.1:0-2006 GCA_043756725.1 Saprospiraceae bacterium | reverse complement strand
TCCGTGAATTCAAATGCCATTGTTTAAAATTTGAATAGTAATTAAAATGCTTTTTAAAACAGATATATAACATTTAACGTAAAATAAAGTTCAAAGTTGAGCCACGAATTTTACAAATTTAGGTGTTGACATTTAAACACAAAGACACAAAGATTTACAAAGTTAGATGTTGACTGTTTTATTAAAAAATAAGTATTGTCAACATCTAACTTTGTAAACCTTTGTTCCTTTGTGTTTAAATGTCAAAACGTAGATTTATACACCATAAATACTACAAATCGGACAATTTTCAGCCTTATGCCCGCGCGCAGGACAATACGCCCTTCCAAAATATATAATCTGCAAATGCAGTTTATTCCAAGTGTCTATCGGAAAAAGGGCTTTCAAATCCTTTTCTGTGCGTTCCACATTTTTTCCGTCACTCAGACCCCACCGCATCGCCAACCTATGTATATGCGTATCCACAGGAAAAGCAGGAAAACCAAAAGCTTGCGACATGACCACCGAAGCCGTTTTATGACCCACGCCTGGCAGTGCTTCAAGGGCTTCAAAGGTTTGAGGCACTTTCCCATCATATTTTTCAATTAAAATGCCTGATAAATCATAAATAGCTTGCGATTTTCGAGGCGATAAGCCGCAGGGTTTGATGATGTCTCTTATGTCTTCTACTCGCATTTTCACCATATCAAACGGGTTATCGGCTTGTTTGAAAAGGCTGGGCGTTGTTTTATTGACGCGCACATCCGTACATTGAGCAGACAATAAAACGGATATTAACAAGGTGTATTCGTCTTTATGATCTAAAGGAATGGGCACTGTGGGATATAGTTTTTCTAATATTTCGGCAATGCCTTTAGCTTTTTCTTGGTTTGTCATATTATTTTTTTAGATGTGAAAACGTAGCTTCGGATAAATCCGACCTGTGCGATTAATAACGCTGAAAGCGTTGAATTTGAATAACCTCCGATGCAATCGGGGGGCAGCGTGTGTAAGGCTCATTTTGCAACCCCGAATGGGGTTGAATGAATTTTGAACCATTGTACCAAAGCCATTTGCCGAGAAAATACGTTCCATTCAACCCCATTCGGGGTTGTGAAACGAGTCTTGTACACCTCGTTCCCCGATTGCATCGGGGGTTATTCAAATTCAACGCTTTCAGCGTTATTAATCGCACAGGTCGGATTTATCCGAAGCTACTTTAAAACAAGATTGTGTCTCGTCCGTCAGTTTAAACCGTTCATCAATGCGATAATTAACAACCCAGCATATCTCTTTTTTAGCCGTTTCAAGCAGCCAAACAGCATCTTTTTCAAAAGCAGATAGTTTCAAATGGGTGAAAAAATCGCTTAGTTTTTGGCTTTTACCGCCCATGCCCAAAGGATGGAAAGTATCGCCTGCTCGCCAATGTCGGAGTGTCAAAGGGAAAGACAGTTTATCAAAATCCAATTGCGCAATCGTTTTATTGAGTGCTATTGAAAAAGGTTTTTCAGTGAAATAAGTGAAAAAAAACGGCTCATTCGGCAGATTCAAACGCTCTGTCTCTTTTTCAATCATAAAATACCCCCCCTCTCCTCCGAAAGGAGTCCTTTGGACATAGGAGTCCCTTCGGACAGTATTGTCGCTATTTTGAAACAGTTTTACAACATAAAATAACCTATCAATCAACAATTCATGCGTTGCAGAATAAAATTTTGTCCCCACTTTTGTTTTATCTGAATGGTCGTATAAAATCTGTTTTACTTGACTGTTATTGAAATTGAAATCTTTCAAAATTTCAAAAAGGATAGTGGACACCGAAGGGTATTGATTTAAGACATTTTTATCTATAAAATATTGGTTATCAATAAGTTTCATACAGCTACTTTTGATAGTTTCGATGAAATGAGTTAACAGATTTTCCATTTCTCTGAAACGCTCAATGTTTTCAACCATCGTATTTTCAAAATCGGGATTGATTTTTTTGAAATCGGGAACGATGTGCTGCCGAATATAATTTCGTGAATATT
>JAYUQN010000280.1:0-14930 GCA_043756725.1 Saprospiraceae bacterium | reverse complement strand
CTTGGGAATTTCATTCAGAACAAGCCATTGCTTGCATGAAAAAAGGCATTTATGTCGGCAGTGAAGTCTGCGGCGGTTTCTCGATTGATGAATGTTGGGAGCTTGTGAATGCGCATGAAGAGACGGGTACACACCTATTTTTCCTTGAAAATGTCTGTTATCGCCGCGATGTTATGGCGGTGATGAACATGGTTCGGCAAAATATGTTCGGCGAATTGATGCATTTGGAAGGTGGCTATCAGCATGATTTGCGCGAGGTCAAATTCAATGATGGGGTGAAGCCTTATGGCGGCGGTGTTGAGTTCGGCGACAAAGGATACAGTGAAGCCAAATGGCGCACCAACCATTCCGTTCATCGCAACGGCGACCTCTACCCAACTCACGGCATCGGACCAGCGGCGATGATGACGAATATTAATCGAGGTAATCGCTTTTTATTCCTCACTTCTACCAGTTCAAAAGCGCGTGGTTTGCATAATTACGTTGTCAATCATCCGAAAGGGGGGAAATCACATCCGAACGCAGAGGTGGAATTTAAGCTCGGCGATATCGTCACCACGATTATTAAATGCAATAACGGAGAGACCATTTTATTGAGCCACGATACCAACCTCCCCCGCCCCTACTCCATCGGCTTTCGGGTGCAAGGCACTAAGGGCTTATGGATGGATGTCAACAAATCCCTTTACATTGAGGGCGTGAGCCCAAAGGCACATGCTTGGGAAAAAGCAGATGATTATCTTAAAAAATACGATCATCCGCTTTGGCAACGCTATGCAAAAGATGCTGAAGGCGCGGGTCATGGCGGCATGGATTTCTTCGTTTTGAACTCATTTATCGAATGCGTCAAGCGCAACGAACCTGCTCAAATTGACGTGTACGATGCAGCCGCTTGGCTCTCCATTACGCCGCTTTCGGAAGCGAGTATTGCCACTGGCAGCACCCCTCAGTATTTTCCCGATTTTACGCGCGGGCGGTGGATGAAAAAGAAAAATACATTTGCATCGGGAGAGTTTTGATATTGGGATATTAGGGTATTTTGATATTGAGATATTTTCATAAAATATTGATTGTTAATATTTTATGAAAATATTTTTATTGAAATACTTTTCTTAACAAGATATTTTAAGTATAATTGCATTCATTAAAAAAAATTAAAACCGCTATGGAAAACTCAAATCTTATCCCTTTTGAAGGCAAAGAAATTAGAAAAGAATGGCACAATGAAGAATGGTATTTTTCAATTGTTGATGTCATTGAAGTTTTAACGGATAGCCCTAATCCTTCACGCTATTGGACAAACATGAAAAGTAGAGAAAAGGAACTTTACCCAAATTGGGTAAAGTTGAAATTTCTTGCACCAGATGGTAAAATGCGTCCTACGGAGTGCGCCAATACAGAAGGTATTTTAAGAATTGTTATGTCTGTACCCTCACCAAAAGCAGAGCCACTAAAACAATGGATGGCGCAAGTATCCACAGAGCGCATACAAGAAACAGAAAATCCTGAATTAGGCTTTGAGCGCATGACAGAGATTTACAGAGCAAAAGGTTATCCTGATGATTGGATTAAAGAGCGTTTGCAAAGTATAGAAACCCGGAAAAAATTAACGGACGAATGGAAAAATAGAGGTGTAAAAGAGGGTCAAGAATACAGTGTTTTGACAGCTATAATTGCAAAGGGTACTTTTAACGTAACACCAACAAAACACCGAAATATTAAAGGTTTGACGAAACCAAGTCAAAATTTACGTGACCACATGACAGAATTAGAATTGATTTTAACAGCATTAGGCGAAGCCGTAACCCGTACCGTTGCCATTGATAAAGATGCACAAGGTTTTAATGAAAATAAGACCGCAGCAATAAAAGGCGGTAAGACCGCAGGAGAAGCGAGGGAAAGAGTAGAAATTGCAACGGGTAAAAAAGTTGTATCAAGTGAAAATTATTTAAAGCCACCAAAGGGAACAGATAGTTTACCACAAAGCCCAATTGACCCTAAAAATTGATAATAAATATTAAAGCGCACTAAAAACAGATTTAGTGCGCTTTTTTTGAAATTTATTCGATTATTATATATTTTTATAATTTTAATTTATATTAATTTAAATATTTAAAATATTTATTTATAAATATTTAAAAGTTAAAATTAAAATTTATTTGTAAATTAAATAATATATAGTGTATATTTGCACAAATTAATATTTAACTATCCCAGTAACATACATGCTAATTCTCCCCTTTGCAATAATCTTCCTGAGGCGTAGTTTTTTTTAATGAAACATTATAATAGCATTGCCTTATAATTTTTGATAAGAAACGTCTTTTGTCTTTTCACGTATGCTAAGTATATAAAAAAAATCAGAGTAAAGGAAATACATCCTTTACTCTGATTTTTTAAAATTTTTTTTCACTTAAATTTAATTACAATGAAATCAATGTTGAGAATGACCTACAAGAAAGGTCAATTTTTTGATTTAACTGTAACTGAGATTTCTGACTTAACCATGAGGTATATCCTTATCTTAGGGTGGTCAGCATTCTTACTTTATGGTTTGCTTGAAGCGATGAGAATGTACCAATTCTAAATCCAAGCAATGTATTTGATTGGGGAAGGGTAAGTTGCTGCTTACTCTTCCTTTTTTCATATTAATTTTATCATATTAATAAAAATAATATATTTTTTAAAACACAAATAATGCCAAATATAAACATATATAAATTGGCAATAAGTTTTTTTTATACTAATTCGCACTTTAACACATTTAGTGCGTATAAAATCCAAATAAAAGGTGATTTAATGCTAAAACAGGTGAAAAAATAGTATCAAACACTTGGCATAATTTTTTCATATATAATTTAAGAAAAAGAATTTAGTTCGGATTTAACGCATTTTAAGTCACTGGCTTAAAATGAGAATCCAAAAAACAGCTTTAAATATGGAAATGAAAAAATGTGATTATTGTGCTGAATCATTTGAAGGTCGAGCCAATCAAAAGTATTGTTCTATACGCTGTAAGTCAGCTGTAAACAATTCTCGTATAAATGAACGAGATAAAAACCTTAAAGTCATTGAGAAAAAAATTAAGACCAACCGTAGAATACTGATGATGTTGGAGCAAGTGTTTGGTAGTCAAGAGCTGCCTTCTATGATTATCAAGAATTCCAAATTGACGCAAGATTTCAACACAGGCGTATTACCAAAAGAAAGAGTGATTCAATTTTACGATTATAATTTGCAGGTATTAGAAAACACTAATTTTAAAATTTTTAAAGTATAATAAACATGAGTGTCTTAACATTAGACAATTTAGAGAACCTCACAAAAGAGGTCAAAGTCCCAGTATTTAAAATTCCTACATGGGCAAAGTGGACATTAGGCATTGGTAGCGTTGCTTTTGTCATTCTTATTATCGTTTTGTTTTCAAAGAAAAGCGAGACTCAAGGGCTTACTGAAAAAAACCAACAGCTCACTAAAGAGAATGAAGATTTGAAGAAAGCTAAACCATTATTCAATGCTATTACTAAAATAGGTAAATACAATAGCTAAAATCAAGGGCTAAAAGTTTTATCAGTTGTCGTGCTTACTGAGGGGTGATACCTTTAGTGAGCTATTCGTACTTTTATTTTTAATTTAAAATTTTTAGTTATTTTTTCAATAAAACAATAAATTATTTGTATATTTGTACTTCATTTAAACATGAGGATAGTCACTTAATGGATATAGCTAATAATAAAATAAATTTCCCACTTTACCTTTGTGAGTTTGCAATTCACAAAAAATTTTTCTCTCCTTTACGTCTTTATATTTACCTCAAGACTCGTTGTTTTGGACAACTTCGGATTACGCCTAAGCTAAAACGTGTAATAGCTAAAGATTTATCAATTTCGGTTCGACATATTGATAATTTACTTGATTTACTAATCAAGCGAAACTGGATTGGTTATTACCAATTCTCAGGTTATTATTATATTAGAGGATTTGATAAAATTCGTGAAATAGAAGGTTTGTGTGGGCGTAGAGGTGTTTGGCTATCAGTTGAAAAGGATATTAATAATTCTAAAATATTCAAGGCGTTTGTGATAGGCGCAGTTGTCGGACGCTTAGCAAATGTAAGTAAATATAAGGAACGGCATAAGCAGGAGTTAGAACATTTTACGGGGAGTTCTGAACACAACTCCTGCAATGCCCATTCTACATCTACTCATTTTCCTGTTTCTTGCGAAGCGATGTCTAAAATCTTTGGAATCGCTATTTCAACGGCTTCTTTATATAAAAAATTAGCGTCCAGTTATAAGTTTATCGAAGTAAAAGGAAATCTGAAAAGAATAATTTTAGGTAAGTCCAAGAAAGAAAAAGATGCAGAATTTGTTAATTCTTATCGAGCGTCTTATCCTGAAATTGCCCATAAGATTGTAGTAAGAAAAGGGAAAGTATTTTTACAGGAAGCAGATGTTGTTGCTGCGCGGATGGAATATACAAAAAAATGGAGACCTGCAAAAAATAAAAAATTCAATGAAGAATTAATTTAACCCGCCCATACCTATCTTTCGTTTCAGAAATTTATGAATAACAAGAACTGAAAATTTTCCCCTTATATAACCCCTATATATGTTTCGATTTTTTTCCAACGTTTTTTACTTTATTTTACTCAAAAATGGTGTCACAAAAAGGTTTGTGAGAATAGGTGTATAATCTCACTTATGTTCAGTAGCCACTTTGTCACGCCATTTTTAGTGTCACAAATGAAAACTGTTGTAAAGAGAGTATGCTAAAATGAACCTAAATAAAATTTCAAAAAGTCTCACTTAAATACCACCAGAGCCACAAAAAGAGTCTAATATTGTAAAGTGAAAAGAGTGAACCGTACTTCACTCTTTCACTTACAATACTATTGATTAAAACTGATACAATAGTGTTCTGTTAAATATCAATCTAAAAAGCCATTCTAATAGGTAGGCTTTATGCAGGAACTCGAAAATTGGCTCAACTGCTTGTCTGATTTGGCTTGCGCCCTTTTGAATATCCATCATTAAATGGTTTAAGAGTTCCAGAACGGGGGTAAAACAGGAAAAAACTGTTTTATCCCTTTGTGTTTTTAAAAATGAAAGTGATTCAAGCATATTTTGAAAATTTTAAAAGGTTGATAAATCATTTACTGACAAAGGTGTCTTATTCGCTTTAAAATGAAAAGGACACGAAAAAAGCGGCTATTGATAGCAAATTTAAGGCATCTTAAAAGTTATAAAAAATGAACAAACCGCCCTACAAAAGCCCCAATTTTTTCAACCTATATTTCGGACACCTAAATTTTAACCTTACAAAGTTGATATATCTTGTTTTTCTATGAAAGGACAGGATTAGAAATTACTGTCTTTATCTGCTTGCAAATGTAACGGCTTCCTCTATCGTCAAAAAGGACAGTAAAACAGTACATATATTATATACATCAATAGGCTCTTAGGTGTCTTAGTGGGTTAATGCGCTCTTTGATTTTATTTACATAAATGAATCATTCTGCTATGAAATATTAAGGGAAATGTATCAAAATACCAATAACTCAAATAAATTATTTTGCAAAGGTGATAGCTTTAAATCAGAGGTGTTTGGACATGGAAATATTTTATTAAAATAGAAAAGCCACAAATGCGCTTGCATTGTGGCTTTTTTGTATGTGATATGCTATAAAGTTTTTAAACGACTAAAACAGCTTATTTAATTTCTTCATAATCTCCGCAGTACGAAGTAAGGCTACTATCATTTTTTGATAGTGCATAATATCCTCAAAATTTAGCTTGCGCCCTACTCTATCTTTGAGCCATTTTTGAGCAGGTTGGTAGCCACCAATGTAAAAATTCCATGCAGCTTCAGGCACATTATCAAAGCATTGGGTCACGTTGAGCCATACCTTACCTTTTGGGGATTCAGGATTGTGGGTTGAGGATAGTTCAAAGCGTGGTTTGCCTACGGTATTGTCGCCATCGTTGGGAAATGATGTGATATAGTCCTCTACTTCCTTACTTTCTAAAAGGTGCAGACCCCTCAGTATTGTGCCTTGCGCTACCATCGCTTCCCATTGGGCAGCGTCTTTTGGATAGGGAACACAAGGGAAATCTATTTTTAAAAACTCCTTGTATCGTTCCCTGTACTGAGGGGTATGCAATACAGCATAGATATAATCCAATACATCTATGGGCGCAAAAGTCACCTTATCTTTTTCCTTTTCGGGTGTAAAGCGTTTGCCTATCGCTTGGGCTATTTTTTCAACTATTTCGAGTTTTAGGTTAGGGGTACGGCTTTGGTTTGAAAATAGGTCATTGCTTTGTGAGTATAAATAAAGAGGAAAATGATATGACCCATTAGTAGATTCCCCTGTTTTCATTTCAGAAAAAAAAGTAGTGATAAAGAAATGACTTATATCATTCGTTTTGTTGCTTCTTGCACATATTAACCCAATATTATCCAAAATCATGTGTTGCATTACATTTTCTTTTGGAAAATCTATAACATTTGAGTCATAATAAATTTTTCTAATATCAAAAGGGCGATACATTAAAGGCTTTATCTTAATATGGTCAAAACTGCTTTTAATTCTCGCATCTTTTATAGTCCAATCTCTGTTATTGGACAATTCTAACATATTTTGTATTTGAGAATCACTTAAATTTTTATCATAAAAAGTTCTCAATCGTTTTTGTAACTCCTTTTCATCAAAATCAACAACAAAATGGTCTCTATGAGTTTTAATTCCAGTTGAAGAAATAGAAAATAATTCGTTTATACTGAATCCATTATTGTAATTTTTACTCTCTTTAAAACTCTTATTCGTAAATAAAACTTGAGGATTATTAAAATCAATTTCTATCCAGTCAATAGATTTTAAGTTGGATTCCAGAAGCCTTTTATATTTACTTTCTCGATTCCCAAAATACTCTGTAAAAAATACTTGACACTTATTATCTTTTTTATTTTTACTTTTTATGAATAAATTGATAGAAACACCTTGCTGAATGTCAAACACGTTCTGGTCTATTGAGCCATCAGGAGAACTTTCTTTTTTATTAGAATTTCCATGTAAATCTATAATGTAAATTTTATCAAAAGCAGTAATTAAAGATTTTCGCATTTGTCTATGAGTAATACCATCTAAAAAACCATTGTTTGAAATAAAGGCAAGTATCCCTTCAGTATTTTTTTCAATAAAATACTGCCCAAAGCGTATAAATTTGATATAATCATCAGAAAGTGGTTGAATATTGCGCTCATTTAGGTCTTTTTTATAGTCTTGCATCAATTTTTCAATCCATACACTTTTATTGCTACTACTAACCGAATAAGGCGGATTGCCCAAAACCACCATAACAGGCGCATCACGCTTCACTTCATCGGCTTGTCGAGCTTCATCAGCGAGCCATTGCGCCCAAAAGAGCGTGCCAGCGTCTTTATGGTGTTCTTCAAGGGAATTGGTCAAGAATATTTTAAAGCGTTTTTGCTGTTTGAGGGTATAACCTGTTTCACGCAAAAGCATATCCATTTTGATATGCGCCATTGCATAACTCGCCATTAGCAACTCAAAACCATGCAAACGAGGGATTAAATGTTCCTCAACATAGCTGTTCCAAATACCCGTTTGATTTTTGAATTTCTTATGAATATGGCGTATCGTTTCGGCTAAAAAAGTGCCTGTACCGCAAGCAGGGTCAAGCAATTGTACTCGATGAACGCTCTGCTCTGCCTCTACCATGCCTCCTTTGTGCCTTTTATCATGGGTAGGTACTTTTATTTTTACAGTTGTCTTTGATGTATCTGCCAAACCTTCTTTTAAGCCAAATTCTGTTTTTAATATTTCATCAACGGCTCTAACTATAAAATTCACCACAGGTTCAGGCGTGTACCATACGCCTCTTGCTTTTCGCAAAGACGCATCGTAAGCCGCCAAAAAGGTTTCGTAAAAGTGAATCATGGGGTCGGTCTGTTGGGTCGCCCGTCCAAAATCTTTCAGAATAGCCGATACATCGGTATAGCGGAATACTTCTGCCAAGTCATCAACAATCCATTTGATACGGTCATCAAGGTCATGCGAAGCCACGTATTGAAAAAGTTTGCGTAGGAAAGGGTTAGATTTGGGTATGAGTTCCGCAGCTTCTTGTCGTGAAAAATTCTCCAAAGTGGTATCGTGCAAACGAGCCGCAAACATACCATAGGTAACAGTTTGAGCATAAATATCAGCAAATTCCTTGTGTGAAATATCGCCTATCAATATTTGTTTAAACGATTGATATTGTTTTGAAAGTGCGCCATCGGCAATTTCAAAGGCTTCGTCATTGATTTCTAAGGCTTTAAAAATAACATCAGCAAACAAACGAGCTTTAGCAGCCATACGCAAAGCAAGGTCATTGGCAGATTTGATAGTAATATTGACCCCATCTTTATTGAGTAATGATTGAATCATATACTCGAACTGCCGTGCCCCCTCAGTATGAGAAAGGAACATATCTTCAAAAGGGACAATTTTATTACCTTCTACTTTGGCAATGCGAATAACTTGTGTTTGAACACCTCTTTTAAAAAGCCTAAACTCCAAATAATCAGTAATAATCAGTATATCAAGACCTGCCTTATATCGGGCAAATTGTTCTTTATAGTCTTTACTATCAAGATTTTTACCAATGTCTTTTGTTTCGATATAGGCAAAAGGAATGTCTTTTTTATCAGTGATAATGTAATCAGGTGCGCCCACTTTGGAGCGTGAAGGTTCATTAGTGATAAGCGCATCGGGTAAAAGCGATTCAATATAATTTTGAAAAGGTGAGCGATAACTGTGTTCTGTGGAACGTCCTGTTTGAAATTGTCGGTTAATTTTTTCGATGTAATCGTGAATAGTCATACGTATTTAGGAGTTTCGTTTTGAGGAAAAGTTTTATTTATCGGTAAAAAAGGTGTTCAAAATTTCGTCTAATACATCGGCTATTCTTATCCCTTTTTTAGCAGCGTATATAGCCAATCGTTCTCGATTTTGACGAGTTACGGACGTTGTAAAAGGTACACGTTCTTCTTTACCTGATTCTACCAACGATTTTCTGCCTTTTGTTGAATTTGCTACCTCATTTTGCATTTTTTCAAGTTCTGCTAAACGAGCATTTTTCTTTTCATTATTCATTTTGTAACGTTGTCATTTTTTGATTTAATAATTTTATCACGTTATCATTTGTTCACTTGTTCATTTTATCACTTCGTAAAATTCGTCAAAAAATAATTTGAAATTATCTTTTGAGTACAGGCTTGTAATGGTATCTACATTCCGATAAGCTGACAAGTTGCCTACTGTGGCTTTTAAGCAATTTATATTAAACACTCGGCTAATAACTTTCATTTCATCTAATAAAGCCTTAGATTCTTTTGTTCGGCTTTGAAACATATTTAAAACTCCAAAGACTGCCAATTGAGGTTTGACATCTCTCAACGTCAATAAATGCTTTAAAAAATCTATACTTGCATCTGTTCCAAAACTGCCTGATACGAAAGGAATGAATATAAAATCAGATAGTAGAAAAATCTTTGCGCTATCCTGTTGCTTAATATTTAAGCCTTCATCTATCTTCCCCTGCACATCAATAAAGACAAAATCAAAATCTTCTAAGCTATCAATATTTGTAACGATTTCAGAGGACGACATTTCAAGAACTTTGTACGGAATATTGCTTGTCAATCTCTCATCAATATTACGAGCCTTAGAAAAAGATTTTTGCCTATCCGCATCTACTACACATACAGATTTACTAAACGGTGGCAAACTTAACGCATTGGCACATAGCGCAGTCAATGTTGTTTTCCCTACACCACCTTTTTGATTTGCAAAACAAATAAAACGAGCCATTTTCTAATTTTTTGACAAACGTAATAGAATTTTATCACGTTGTAAAATTATCATTTTATAACGTGATAAATTTATCATTTAATGAATTTATTATTTTATCATTTTTAAACGTGATAAAATGATAAAATATATTATATTTGCACATGATTAAATAAAAATGCCTTACAAGTGGTCAGACTTGTAAGACGGTGTTTAAAACTATTTTTCGCAACACTTTTAAACGTTACAAAGATGCAAACTAATTTCGATTTTCAAAACGAAAGTCAATTCGATGCTGCCTATGAAAGTCTA
Organism: Saprospiraceae bacterium; assembly: GCA_043756725.1. GTDB lineage: Bacteria > Bacteroidota > Bacteroidia > Chitinophagales > Saprospiraceae > JAAFJT01. The sequence goes on along the minus strand of JAYUQN010000280.1, from coordinate 4,762 downwards.
ATGACTTCCAATGATTTCAAGCGGCTACAATCTAAATTTGAAGTCAAGCCTTTTTACTTCAAGTTTAAAGACCTCAAAAAGTTTTTTGTGGGTCTATCATGGTTTATTCAAGCTGTTACCGTTGCTGTCTCATTTATGGCAATTTCGGGATTGATTGCACCCATGATGAATGTCTATCTCGCTTACCTATTTTCAAGTATTGCCTTAATCGGTATTGAAGGCTTGAAACGCCTATCTTTTCGCCCTGCGGTAAAAGAATATCTGCAATTCCAAAAAGTAGCGGCATTTGGTTTAATCATGGCTTTTGGCATGTTAGGCATATCGTTATGGCTCACATGGAACGGCACACATGAAGCCATAACCACTTTGACCGATGCTCCTACCCTGCTCAACGTAGATTCTTTAACGGGTTATGAAAAAGTACGTATCAAAGAATTGACAACGCAATTGACAGACGTGAAAAAAACACAGTCTTGGAAAGGTGTTTTAACACCCAAAGGTCAAACTTCCTACAATCGCATAACAGACCAAATTGCCAAACTTCAAGACAAATTGGATTCAAAAGAAACAGACCTTACCTTTAAAAATGATAAGACAGCAACTGACCATACGACAAAGACCTTGCAACGCTCAACGCATTTCCGTTTCCTCACCCTTGCGTTGGACTTGATTTTATTCGTGCTGTTAGCATGGTTAGAATACTACGATTTCCGTAGTTTGACGGAGTTTTCACGGCTCGCCAACGCAATGCGTACCCCCTCAGTAAAAGGCGGTAAAAATGCCAACGCAATGCGTAATGATGCAATACGTGATACTGAACCCTTTTCATTCAATACAGGGCGTGTCGTAATACAAGGATTTAGGAAACAGCCAACGCAATGCGTTACAGAAGGAGAGGTGATAACCGTAAAAAAAGCCTGTCAGCACTGTGGGGAGAGTTTTGAACGAAAGACGACATTTCAAAAATATTGCTGCGAAGTATGTCGAGTAACAGCATGGGAATTGCGAACAGGGAAGCGATTAAATAGAAAAGTCAAGTAAATTGGTAAAATCTGTGACATGATTTAAAAAAGATAAAAAAAATTTTACATTTGCTATGCAGTATTATGCCTTTGGGCTTAGAATACAGCTTTTAATTTGTGACAATGCAAATTTGACTAATAGAAAGTTTCAAATAATTGTGTTACATTTGCTTCTCAAAGAAAATAAAGCCTATGCAAATGAGCAAGGCAATTAACCTACTTCGTTAAAAGCAAAATGCCCATGTTTGCAGCACGGACATTTTTAATATCTTTTAGCTAAGGCAGGGGGAGAAAAAGAAAACCTGATAGCGTAAAGAATTTCTTTGCAATAATACAATACAAAGATAAGAACATTTTAGAATAATGTACGCTTGTGGACAAAAAAATTTTCGTCAAAATTGACGAAGACTTTTTTATTCAAACACTCCTAATTCCCTGCCTTATCTAATAGATACAGCTTTTGACGGTTTTATATAACCGCTTTAAATCAAGCTGTATGGTTTTGAACCTACTATTTGCTTTATCTTCTGATAAAGTAAATGTCCCGTTACACAAAGCCCAAGCGAACAACTCAATAGATTTGAAAGAGATTGAAACGCTTATGCGTTCTAATCCACCTGAACAGTTTTTTAAACTTCGGGAAACTGCTAAAATCTATTTTGAGCAACGTTCTTATGACGAAGGCTTAAAATCCGTCATTCGTGCCTATAAAGAGCAATTGCCTTACTTCTTGGCAAGTGGCTTCTGCCCTGTGCATCACAACGACCATTCATTAGAATACAATGGATGTTTGCAGATTGATATTGACTTTAAACACAGTGAAGGCAATACCAAAGCTCTGACTTTGAAAGACCGCATCAAAGCGATGGCTCTGCCATTTATAGCGATGTGTGCTATTAGTCCAAGTGGTTACGGGGTAAAAATGCTTGTTGCAACAACCAATACAGATAAGCAAAAACATGGCGAAGCCTTGCGGGATCTGATTGCGATATTGTCTAACATTCTCGATATTCCCCAAGATAACTTCGATTCATTGGGCGCATCACAGCCTTGTTACGTTCCTTTTGATAAAGATGCTTTTTTCAACCATGATGTAAAAGCCTATGAATGGACACCTAAAACAACCCTACAACGCAACGATGTACCCGACAATACAGAATTAGTACACCAAGCAGTCACGTATCTTATTGACAACAAAATCAATGTAGCAACCTCTTATTCAGAATATTTGAGCATTACCGCAGCGTGTATCAATGCCTTTGGTCATACTGAGGGGTCTATGTTTGCCTATGACCTTTTAAGTCATTCACCGCAATTTTTAGACAGTAATTTCTCTAAAAACTTCGCCAACCACACCCGTTTTCACCGCAATAATGGCAATATGGCAACAGCAGGCACTTTGGTATATTTGGCAAAGGAAAACGGTTGGAAACCCTCTTTTTCACTTCCTAAGGCTAAAAGGCAAACCATACTGAGGGGTCAAGAAGGAGATAAATTCACGACAATTTTAAAGGAAAATAGGGTAGAATTAACACCCGAACAGTTTTGCAATAAAAACTGGATAGTACCAACAGGCACAGGTAAAACTTTTGCCGTAGCGATGTTTGCCAAAAATAACAAAACAGTCATTGTCTGCCCGACATTAGCATTGGTAGAAAACGTTTGTAAAGAATATGGTGCAACCAAATTCACAGGCGACCACAGGCAATTAATAGGCGATGAAACATTTATTGCCACAACTTATTCAAGCTATGCGGCATTACTGAACCGCTTACCACATAAAGAATTTCACGTTTTCATAGACGAAGCCCACAATTTTACAAGCAGCACACATAAGGCTTTTTTATTAGACGAATTGACCACAGTGCTGAATCAGTCCACAGAATTTTATGCGTCTGTTACTTTATTGACAGGAACGGACTTGTACAGTTTTCACCCGACTATTGCAGCTATGCCTAAAATTATCGTCAAAGTGCCTCGTCCTAAAAAGCGTTTTGAAGTCATTAATTATAAAAACGGTATCACTACGATTGTCGAAGCAGTCACTAAAAGCATTAGTCAAGGACGTTTTCCAATCGTACTTTTTAACGACACAGGTGCAAAATTGGCAGCATTACAAGCCTTATTGAGCCATTTAGACATTGCCTTTTTCAATTCCAATGAAAAGGACAATGAAGATTTTATTAAAACAGTCAAAGACGGGATTATTCCCGACACGATTAAAGGCATCGTGACCACAACTGTTTTAAAAGAAGGGAATAATATTTATAATAATTACCAATACGATATTATTTCTGTAGGGCAGCACCACAGCAGCACCATAGAGCAATTAGCCAATCGTCCGAGAAATCCAAAAGAGGTGAAGGTTTATTTATTGAAAGGAGAGGGGAGAGAAAGAACGGAGGAAACGTTTGACACTGCCAAAGAAGGCGGTCAATTGATTTGGCGCACCCAAAAAGCCTGTAATGAACTCAATTCTAATGATATAGGCGATGCTTTTGCCTTAGAAATGGAGTTGTACGGACGAAATGCCATACAACGACTGTTTTTAAACCCCAATACTCAGGGGGGGTATTCCCTTGATTATTTACAAATTAGCAATGAAATATTTAACCGAGAAACAACGGCTGAATACCGAAATGACAATTATCAAATTGCCAATTTAGAAAAATACGGCTTTGAGTACGAAACGACCAGACATTTCACCAGTGAAATGAGCCAAGAAGATAAAGAAACGGCTCAACAAGCCAATAAAATCAGAAAAGATAAAGAAGCGATTGATTACCAAAAAGAGTTAGACATTATCCAACAACGTTTTGATGCCCTGCACTATTGCCAAAAACAAGCACAAAACAGAACGGCTACGAAAGGGCAAAAACGAGCAGCTATGCGTATTGCCCAACTTCAAAATTTAAGTTACACAACTTCGCAAGCTGTGGCATTGGTGAACAATATAGGCAGTGATACAAATTTTAAAATGCTTAAAAATCGTCTTATCATTCAATCTCTGCGAAATAATGAAGATTATATGAACAGCAATAGACTGTTTCCTATCCTCATGCAAAAGTTCTATACTACGTTTGACACAACAGAAACGTACACCAAAGAAGCAATCAGAGAAAAGGTAGTTGAATGTCTAAGCCTTGATAAATCTATCTTTTTAAAACCGTTTTTAGCCCATGATGAAAATGACAAAAGGATTGACCAATGCTTAAAAACATTGCGGCTTTTCGTTGATGTGAAAGGCGTTTCGCAACGGGGGGGAAAAGATGTTTCTAAGGTTTATAAGATTTGTAACCTAACTTTTACCGAATTAGATAAGAATAATAGTGAAAAGTTAGGTTACAAATTGGATTTACCTACTGTATCCGACCTTGAAAGAATGTTAAATTTGACTGATAACGGGTATCCTGTGGAATGGGATTTACCAATGGCATTAACTAAATAATATTTACATTTACCAAAAAAATTGAGAAAATGGACGAGCAAAACAAATTATCCCCTTTTGAGGGCAAGGAAATACGGAAAGTATGGCATGACGAGCAATGGTACTTTTCAATTGTTGATATTATTGAAGTTTTAACCAATAGCCCCAACCCGTCACGTTATTGGACAAACATGAAAAGCAGAGAAAAGGAACTTTACCCAAATTGGGTAAAGTTGAAATTTGTCAAGCACCTACCAGTTGGTTGTGGAAGGGGCGCCGCACTTATGTTGTTGATGGCTCGACCGTAACGATG
>JAYUQN010000279.1:0-5138 GCA_043756725.1 Saprospiraceae bacterium | reverse complement strand
TTTATGTTTTCTTTTAACTTGAATTAGGATATTAAAGATGCTGAAGGATATTAAGGATTTACATAATTTTTGAAAATTTAAGTCAAAATACTGAGGGGTATTCAAATCTTTAATATCCTTCAGCATCTTTAATATCCTAATTCAAGTTAAAATTCAAACTTTGCGCTTCAATAAATCTTTAAGAGCCAATACAGCTTCTGGAAACTGAAACGTAAAACCTTCATTTTCAATCTTTTGTGATGATACTTTTGAACTATTTAAAACCGCATCTGCCATTTCACCCATAGCCAAACGTAAGGCAAAAGCAGGGGCGGGCATCAATAAATAAGCACCGCCTTTAGCTGTTGAAATGGCTTTTGTCAAATCGTAATTACTAAGCGGTTGCGGCGAAACAGCATTGTAAACGCCCTCTGCTTTTTCATTTTCAATAGCCCAGATAAACATGCGGCAAAGGTCGTCAATATGTATCCAAGAATACCACTGTTTGCCATTGCCGAAATAAATGCCTAAGCGAAACATAAAAGAAAGGAGCATTTTTTCTAAGGCGCCTCCTTTTGTGCTCATGACGATGCCTGTGCGTAAAACCACCGTTCTTATACCTGTTTTGGCGACTTCTGCTACCGCTTTTTCCCATTCGACCGTGCTTTCCGTTAAAAAGCCCGTTCCTTTTGGAGCCGTTTCATGTAACCTTTCATTGCCTCTATCGCCATAAAAACCAATAGCGGAAGCGGAAAGGTAGGCTTTTATAGTGTGATTTGTTGTTTCAAGCGTCTTTTTCAATAAAAAAGCCGATTGAACACGGCTGTCAATAATATCTTTTTTTCGTGCTTTAGACCATCTTTTGTCAGCAATGCCCGACCCTGCAAGGTTTATGATGTAATCTGCTTTTTCAATAGCCCGTTCATCAAGGGTCTGTTTTTCTATATCCCAAGCATAAGCTGGAAATTCTGCATCGAGATTTTCACGCCGACTTAGGTGAAAAACGGAATAACCCATACCCCTCTCCGTAGGAGTCCCTTTGGACAGTAAATGGCTCAATCGGTTGCCCACAAGACCCGTACCCCCTGCAATCAATATATTTTTCATAAAAAACCAATTTTTAACAATGTTGTTTATGAAACGTTATAAGGTTGGAAAAGTTTGAAAGCAGCGAGACAAGCCTTTGGCGTGTCTTAACGTTAATGATATGTGAAATTTGTTCGGTTGCTTGTAATTTTCATACTTTTATAGCGTTTATTTTATTTGAATTAGGATAAGCTAATCCAAAAAATTATTAGAACCGATTTGCAGATAAATGAAAAAGTAAAACATGCCACAATGAGGTCTTTTTATCTAAAATTTTTATTCGTTTTTGTTTTTATAAGCGGAGGGCTAATGACAGTTGCTCAGCCGCTTAATGACAATTGTGTTACAGCAACAGTCATTACAGACGCTCGTAATTTTTGTGGAACATTTAACAATGCAGGGGCTACAGCCAGTGGCTTCAGTGCCAGCAGTTGTTGGTCAAGCTCAGGTGCTGATGTTTGGTTCTCCTTTACTGCAGTTGCCACTGAAGTGAGTTTACGGATATTTGGTAACTCAACAGACCATCCGAATTTGACTTTACGCGGCGGTGTTGAAGCTGTTATTTATTATGGTGATTGCAACCAAATAAATGAGGTAAGATGTGCCAGTCAAGCGGATGGCAATGCTGAGTTGATTAGAGGTGGGTTAATTGTAGGTGCAACCTATTTGATTCGTGTTCAAGGTTTTAACAATAGAACAGGGACGTTTCAGTTGTGTATCAATAATTATAATCCACCCGCTACAATTGATAGTGATTGTGCCACTGCTGCAGTTTTATGTGATAAATCCCCTTTTACAGTTCAGAAACTATCGGGGGAAGGTAAAGTAAAGGATGAATTAAGAGATGCGCCTTGTATGGCGGGACCCGCTCAACAACAAAACACAAGTACAGAATCAAGTTCAGTATGGTTTAAATGGACAGCTGCTACTGCGGGTCCATTGACATTTTCAATAATACCCAATAATTTGGGTGATGGTGTTAATAACAGAGGTGATGATATAGACTTTGTGGTATATGAATTGACAAATGGCATCAATAATTGTACAGGACGTAGAGTTATAGGTTGTATGGCGGCGGGTCCTTATGGTTCGTGCGGCGCAAGATGTATGGGTGCAACCGGACTTAAAGAAGGTGAAAGGGATAATGTAGAAGTGGCAGGTTGTGAATGTAATACTGTTCATACCAATTTCATTGCGCCAATCCAAATGGAGCAAGGTAAAAGCTATGCACTTGCCATTAATAATTACAGTGAAAGTGGTAACGGCTTTCAAATTCAATGGGGTGGTACAGGCACTTTTGTTGGTCCAGAGGCGAAAATCAAAATCAATAAGGAAGATAAAAAATATTGTATTGGTGAAGACGTTACGTTCTCAGATGGGTCAAGTTTTGCTTTGGGTCAAATATCTAACCGCCAGTGGCATTTCGGCAAAGATGCTTCTCGAGACTCCGCTAATGGGATAGGTCCTTTCAAAGTTTTCTATAAAACACCGGGTTGGAAATCAGTAGTTTTAACTGTGACCACTAATAGAGGCTGTATCGTCACCTCTATTCTTGATTCTATTTTTGTTGAAGGTTTCAAATACGATAGCCTAATCCGTCGCCCCACGTGTCAATTGGGAACAGATGGTACGATTAAGTTGCGTGTCGTTAATTGTGGACGAGCGCCAATTCGGTACAATTGGGAAAATACAGGCTATACATTAAGAGACTCTATCACAGGACTTTCGGCAGGGCGCTATCGTGTGGCAGTAACGGATTCATCGGGCGTTTATGTGGATACAGTCTATTTTAATTTGAGGCAATTTGAAGTCGAATTGGATACTGCCAAACGCATCGTGACCCCCCCTCAGTGTTTTGGTATGAGTAACGGTAAAATTGAACTGAATCCGAAAACAGGGGTTGCCCCTTTTCAATATAGATGGAATAATAATACCAATTTCACCCTTGATAATACGTTAGCAGCATTGGGTGCAGGTCAATTTACGGTTGAAATTCGGGATGCCAATGATTGCAAAGGGTTTTACAGTTTTGATGTTGTTGCGCCACCTCCTATGGCGGTGACAGTTGATACCTTCAATATTTCTTGTTTTGGTAAAACAGATGGTGCGGCTATCGCTTATCCTTCAGGTGGTGTAGGCAAATACAGTGTCAGTTGGAGTCGGGGTGATGTGGGCGATACGATTATGAATCTTCGGGCAGGCAGCTACATTGTTTTTGCCCGAGATACCAACAATTGCGAAGTGACGCGCAATGTTCGTATTCTGGAACCCCCTCAAATTAATTTGACTACGCTGCGTATTCAAGCTGCCAAATGTTACGGTGACTCAACTGCTGAACTTGTTGTTCGAGGTTCGGGTGGCACACCACCTTTCAGATATAGTATTGACGGTGTGCGTTTTCAAAGAGATTCTGCTTTTTTGAAAATTCCTGCTAAAACATATAGTATCGTGGTAAGGGATTCGACAGGTTGTCGTCGTACTTTAGAAATTGAAGTGCCACAGCCGCCGCAATTGCAAGTTAGTGCTGGACCCGATTTGGAAGTTGAGTTGGGTTTTCCTGCAGATTTGCGCGCCGTTGTTGTTCCTTCCTCTAAATTGGTAAGCTACGTATGGACACCAAAAGATTCAAGTTTGATTTGCCCTACTTGCCCTCGCACAACAATTAATCCTTTACAAACGATTAAATATCGCATAACAGTTCGGGACAGTGGAGGTTGTACGGCTTTTGACGAGCTTGTGGTCAATGTAAATAAAAAACGTCCTATTTTTATACCCACAGCTTTTTCACCCAATGCAGATGGCGTCAACGATTATTTCACTCTATTCGGGAATCAAGCGGCTTTGGAAATTAAAGAGTTGCGTATTTTCAATCGTTGGGGTGATATGCTTTTTGTCGGAACTAATTTACCGATGAATGTTGAAACCAGAGGTTGGGATGGCACATTTGATGATAGACCTGTCACAGCGGATGTGTTTGCTTTTTATGCCATTGTGAAGTTTATAGATGGTGAAGAAATTATTTATAAAGGGGATGTGACACTTCTTAGATAAAATTGAGCATTTCTGAAAAAATCGGCTTAAATTTGTAGAAAAAAATAGACATGGCGATTTCACAAGCACAGACATTAGATATGCCGCAAGCCGTTAGCGACGTCTCTATACCCGAAGCCTTAATTTATGAAATGGTGAACGGGAAGCCTATTTACTATCATGGCTGGCGAGACGTATTAAAAAATGAGAAAACCCTCGAAGAAGTTATGGCAAGTAGTCTAATTCAATCCTATCTCGTGTACGAGATTAATGTTGCGGTTCATAAACTGCGAAAGAAATTTATAATTGGCACCAACGAAGCGGGTCTAAAGTTCGACAAAGGCGACTGGAGAGCCGCTGATATTGCGCTTTGGACAAAGGAATCGTTGAAAAATACGCCTCTGCACAACAAATACTCAGATATTATCCCTGAAATTGTGATTGAAGTGGATACAAAAGCGGATTCAATTGATGAGCCTTCTTATTATTTTGATAAAACCAAATATCTGCATCAAAAAGGTGTTCGTCGCATTATTTGGGTTTTGACAAATCCTGAACAGGTTATGATAGCTGAAAAAGGTGAAAAATGGGTCGTACAAGATTGGGCAGAATCCGTTGAAATTTCTGATGGACTGTGCATCAACATAAAAGAAATGGTGGATGATTATGAAGAGTAATTGATGAAAAATTCACTGTTTTACTGAGGGGGTACTAATTTTGCCCAAATATGCCACAACACACCGTTGTGGCATATTTCATGTAGATAAATATTTTATTGTATAAAAATTTGATAATCAATATGTTGATGAAATATCTAAGACTCATAATTCCCGCTTTCTTTATCAGCCTCTGCATTCTTTCTGCTTGTCGAAAAGATGAAAGTTTCATTACAGAAGGTTCTGCTAAATTGACATTTTCAACAGATACGCTGCGATTCGATACGGTTTTCACCAGTATTGGCTCGGCTACACGTATTTTGAAAGTTTTTAATAGAAATAATCAGCCTATTAAAATTTCTAAAATATCTTTGACCAATAATACGA
>JAYUQN010000278.1:0-2010 GCA_043756725.1 Saprospiraceae bacterium | reverse complement strand
AGTAAGAATATTTCAATTAAAATGTCATCGAGAAAACGTCTGAACTATGCCAGTTCGACACAAAACTAACTTAATTTGACCATGACTTTAATACACCTATCATGCTCACCTTTAAAGGTAAGGGTACATAAATATTCAAAATTTATCATCGCACTTTTTTTAAGTTTTTTATATTCTGCTATTAGCCAAGCACAAGTCAAAATCTTTTTAGAAAAGCCCAAAGCCTCGTATGCAGCACGAGAAGCGATGTATTTTCGACTCAGTGCACCGTCTGGAGGTGAAGGCACTTACCAAATTTATTATGACCCACGTGAATCGAATACCCTTATAAAAACGGGTACTTTGAAATTACGCCCTGGGCGGGATACTTTCATTTTTTATACCCACCCCAACCCCGGAATTGTGTTTTTTAAAGCCACAGTAAATGGCGTGAGTGAAGTACAAACCATTGCTTTCGACCCCCTCAGTATCAAACCTCTTGAAGCCGAGCCTGCTGATTTTGATGCTTTTTGGGCGCGTCAAAAATCAAAATTGGCGGCTATTCCCTTAAATCCAGTTGTTACGCAACTTAATAGTCTCGCCAATGGTTCAAAATTGTATTTGCTACAACTTGACCAAATTGACAACCGAAAAGTCTATGGCTACCTGTGTATTCCATCAGGTGCAGGCAAATTTCCAGCCATCATTAGTATGCCTCCTTATGGCAACACCCCTTTTCAAGCTGATAATATTGTCACAACTGACTTTTCAGAACAATCAAAAGCCATTAGTTTATCCATCACGATTCATAACACCCCCCCCAATACCATTGACCCTAACGCCTATTTCCCAGATGATTTGACCAATCCTGAAACCATGTACAATCGTTACATGATTTTGGCGGGCATTCGAGCTGTTGATTATATCTATTCGCGCGCTGATTTCAATGGCAGTTTGGGCGTATGTGGTTTGAGTCAAGGCGGTGGTTTGGCGATTATGGTAGCGGGTTTGGATAAACGGGTGTCAGCTATGATGGCGAGTAACCCTGCGCATTGCGAGCACCAAGCATGGCGTTATCGGCAGGCGAGCGGTTTCCCCTTGTATTTGAAACGCGCCTATAATTTTAATATGGATACCACAACAGTTATAAAATCGGTGAAATATCACGATGCCATGTATTTTTTGAAGCGTTTCAAAGGCAATCTGCGCTTACTGGTCGGTTATGAAGACGATGTGACGCCAGCAGCTTCCGTATTGGCAGCTTATAATCAGCACAGCGGGCAATCGTCCATTGTGCACATGACGAATACGGGACACAATTATCCGTGGGCAGAATATTGGATGGGGCGTTTCGATTTTTTTAGCAATTATTTGAAAGATTTTAAACCCGCTTACACTTTCAAACGCACTGTCACACTCAACGCAGGGCAAGACCAGATGAATGTTGCCGCAGCTTCTGTTATTTTGAAAGGGGATGTGAAAGGTGAAATGGATATTATTCCAAAATTGAGTTATAAATGGTCGAAAGTTGACGGACCGGGTAATGTCTTCTTTTTCAGCCCCAATGCTTTGACCACTCAAGCCTCTTTCAATCAAGCAGGCACATATACTTTGCGCTTAACTGCCGAAGACGATTATCTCATCAACGACCCCAACGAAGGGAAGTATTTTATGATGAATGATTATGTGACGGTACAAGTGTTGAAAGCAACGGCTGTTGAAGAATCACTGGAAGCTCAGCATATAAAAGTATCGCCTAATCCAACACAATCAACCCTTCTAATTGACTGGTCTTATGGTGAAAACTATCATACTGTGTGCGTTTTAGATACCACAGGCAGTCTTATTTTCAGTGAAAAATTAGATAGTTCTCTTAAAAATCATGTTTTAGATGTCTCAAAATTAGCAAGTGGGATTTATTTTATTGAGATGCGGAATGTGAAAGGAGATAGTATTGTGAAAAAAATTGTAAAAAATTAAAGATTTATGAAATATAAAAATATTAGCAAGATTTAGGGTAAGTTTTTTGAG
>JAYUQN010000277.1:0-5143 GCA_043756725.1 Saprospiraceae bacterium | reverse complement strand
TTTAATTTTAAACAATATAAAGTTTATTACAACCCCGCCAAACTCTCTTCCAAAATCTTAATCCGCACCAAAGCATCTGCCTTTTTCTGTTGCTCATTCGCCACAATTTCGGGTTTGGCATTGGCAACAAAACGCTCGTTGCTCAATTTTACATCAATAGATTTTAAAAAACCTTGTTGATAAACCAACTCTTTAGTGAGTTTTTCACGCTCTTCTTCAACATTGATTTCTTGATTCAAAACCACGTAGAATTTATCCGTGCCGCTTACAAAAGACACGGCATTAGGTACATCCGCATCCGTTGTTTGCAAACTTTCTAAAACACCCAGTTTTTTAATCAAATTTCTGACCCCCTCAGTATCCATGAGTTCTTTTACTGTTTCAGAGGCTTGAAATTTCACCACCAATGGGTCACGCTGTTTCAAACCTTTGTTGTTTCTGATTTCACGGATTTTTGAAATAATATCTTTTGCGGCTTCTACTTTTTTAACTAAATCGGCGTCAAAATCCCCCGCTTTTGGATATTTTGCTACGCACAAATCAGCTCCTTCTTTCGCTTTTCCATCCAATTGCTGCCAAATTTCTTCTGTGATAAAAGGCATAAAAGGGTGCAACATCGCCATCAATTTTCTAAAAATTACCTCTGTGCGTTCCAGCGTTTCACGGTCAATGGGTTTGCCATATTCCGGTTTTATCATCTCTAAATACCATGAACAGTAATCGTCCCAGATGAAATTGTACAAGCCCATTAAGGCTTCTGAAAGGCGGAATTGCTTGAAATTTTCTTCAATTTCAACAATCATGGCACTCATTTTAGCATCAAACCACGTAGCCGATAAGTTTTCTACGGCGGATGAATCCGCCGCTACAACTTCCCAACCCTTCACCAAACGCAAGGCATTCCACATTTTATTACAGAAATTGCGCCCTTGTTCGCAGAGTTTTTCATCAAAAAGCAAATCGCCACCCGCAGGGCTGGATGCCAACATACCAAAACGCACACCATCTGCCCCAAAATCCTCAATCAATTGCAAAGCGTCAGGCGAGTTACCCAACGACTTTGACATTTTACGCCGTTGCTTATCCCTTACCATGCCCGTAAAATACACGGCTTTGAAAGGTCTTTCATGCTTCCACTCAAAACCAGCCATCGCCATACGGGCTACCCAAAGGAAAATAATATCCCAACCCGTTACCAATACGCTTGTGGGATAATAATAATCAAAATCATTGAGTTTTTCTCCATTGGAGTCCCTACGGGAAAAACCATTTAAAGTTGAAATGGGCCACAACCATGACGATGCCCATGTGTCTAAAACATCTTCATCTTGTTTTAAGTCTGAAATACTGAGGGATGTGTTGGGGAAATGTTTTTGCGCTAATTCTAAGGCTTCTTCGACTGTTTCAGCCACAAAAGTCTCAGCCCCCCCCGCCCCCAAAGGGGGAGCTACAAGCGGGACTCCCCCTTTGGGGGCGGGGGGGGCATAGTACCAAGCGGGAATCCTATGCCCCCACCACAATTGTCTTGAAATACACCAATCACGGATATTATCCATCCAATAGCGATAGGTGTTTTTGAAAGATTTTGGGTAAAAATCTATATCATCCGTTTCAACCGCATTCAAGGCAGGTTCGGCAATAGCTTTCATATTGACGTACCATTGGAGCGACATTTTAGGTTCTACCACCGTATTTGTCCGTTCCGAACGTCCAATATTGGTTTTATAATCTTCCAATTTCACCAAATTACCCGCATGAGTCAAGAGGTTTTTAGTATGCCGCCGTGCCTCAAATCTGTCAACGCCTACAAGCGATGCCACACCACATTTTTCATTCAAAGTGCCATCATCGTTCAATAAATCAATGACTTCTAAACCGTGTTTTTTACCCAATTCGTAGTCATTGGGGTCGTGTGCTGGGGTCACTTTCAAAGCACCCGTACCAAAATCCATATCTACATATTCATCAAAAATGATAGGAATTGCCCGATTTACAAGGGGAACGATGACTTTTTTACCTTTTAAATGGGCATAACGCGGGTCATTGGGATGCACCGCTACGGCAGTATCTGCCATGATGGTCTCAGGACGTTGTGTTGCAATAACAACCCCTTCAGCCCCCAGCCCCGAAGGGGAGTTTTCGTCCTCGATGAAATATTTCACATAAAACAACTGCGCTTGCTCCTCAGTATGAATCACTTCTTCATTGGAAAGCACGGTTTTGGCTTCACAATCCCAATTGACCATGCGGTAATCACGGTAGAGTTTACCTTTGCGGTACAAATCCACGAATGTGTGAATGACATCTTTGGAATAGCCTTCGTCCATCGTAAAAGCGGTGCGCTCCCAGTCGCAAGATGAACCGAGTTTGCGGAGTTGTTGCAATATAATACCGCCATATTTCTCTTTCCATTCCCAAGCATACGCCATAAACTCCTCACGCGTCAAATCCGATTTTTTAATCCCTCGCTCTCGCAACATTCGCACGACTTTGGCTTCGGTAGCAATAGAGGCATGGTCAGTACCCGGAATCCAAATCGCATTTTTACCTTCCAAACGGGCTTTTCGGGTCAAAGCATCTTGAATGGTGTTGTTGAGCATGTGCCCCATGTGGAGTACGCCCGTTACATTTGGCGGTGGAATGACGATGCTAAACGGCTCCCGCTCATCGGGTTCGTTGTGAAAATAGCCTGATTTTTCCCAATGGCTGTACCATTTTTCTTCTATTTCAGAGGGGGTATATTTCGCTGAGAGTTCTGACATAAGATTTAATTTTTTTTAAAAAGTCCGCAAAAATAAGAAAAACCCATCAAAGAAACACCCCCTCAGTATTTTACAGAAAAATTAGATTTTAGATTCATAAAAAATAGGTTAAATCACAATATAAAGTTGCATAAACAACTAAAAAAGGAATATCTTTGATAAAATGATTGTTCTTTTAAAAAGAATTAGAAGCTATGACCAATATAAAAAAGACAAATAAAATACCTTCTTTTGAAGAGATATTAAAGCTGTTTACAGATTTAGATACGGACGAAAAAATGGCATTTTTCAATGCCAAATTCAAAGTTTATCTATCTAATAAAACGGTTGAAGAAAAAAAATTAGTCGGCAAAATTTTCTTGTTACTTACGCGTGACTATGCAGAACAACTTTTGAAATCTCTTGAACAAAGGCGAGACATCGAGACTTTAGAAGAAATGCAGAAACTGCTCATGGCATTTGCTCAAAGAGCTACCCCCTCAGTATAAAAAGCAAAAACGACAATTCCACATGGAAAGTTGCCGTTTTTGTCAAAAGTTAAATATTTGTAAAAGCTATTCTTTTATAAAAATACTGGTTCCAGTGATGTTATCAGCCTTAAGAATAGACTTGATTTTATCTTTGGCTATCAATTTGCCGCTTGCATCTTCAACCAATTCACCCCGTATTTGAGTTACTTTATCGCTTTCTATTTTTAGATATACTTCCTCTGTTTGAACTGTACCTTCTTCTTCTGCGTCTGTGAAATAGGTCATGGCTTGTGGAACAGTAATCAAAAGGTTCTGGGTACTAAATTTTTCTTTGTGAAATTGGACAAAATCCTTAACGGAAAAATGCTTTAGTAACTCGGCAATATCCCAAAAATCCTTCTTTTTACCACGTCCTAAGATTGCCTATACTTTCATGGCTACAATATCTTCTTTAGAAAACATGTGAATTCCTTGAATGTCCAAAATGGGTCGGATTATTGGATGTGGATACCGTACAATATCCACTTTTAGAGCATCAATATAGCCAAATACACCGAAGTAGGGATTTGCGGCGAGTGAATTTAAAGCATGGGTGGGTGCTTAAAAAGACCCTTAAAATCAAATCGTGAAATTAATTAATATTTTTACCATATATATATTTAATAAATACAAAATTATCTCTACATTTGTTGCAACAAATTTTTACATAATTCACAACTGGTATTCATCCAAACAATAATTCACAATGAAAAAACATCTTACGCTCGTGAGCCTAATGCTTTGTGGCATTTCTCTGGCTGCACAAAACAAATCCCTCGCAATTGGTCGCGTTTTTGGTAAAATTGTTGAAAAACACACGCAACAACCTGTGGCATTTGCGGCTGTTGCCGTTTATCAAACTATCAATAAAAAAGATACCTTAGTTGGCGGTATGTTGACCAAAGAAAACGGCGAATTTAGTATTGGCGATATGGCTTTTGGCAAGGTCAAAGTCAAAATATCCTTTTTAGGATTTAAAGAATTTCAACAAATCGCAGCTATTGCCCCCCCAGATGTTGAGCAAGATTTGGGTAATATCGCTCTCGAACCCGATGCCAAGATGCTGAAAACTGTGGAAATTACGACGGCAAAAAGCACCATGCAATTGGCTATTGACCGTAAGGTTTTCGATATGGATAAAAACTTACATGCACAAGGTGGCACGGCTGCAGACGCTTTGAAATCAGTTCCGTCTGTAACAATAGATGGTGAAGGCACTGTTTTACTGCGCAATCAAAAGCCCCAGATTTATTTGGACGGTCGCCCGACCCCCCTCAGTATCCAGCAAATTTCAGCAGACCAAATTGAGCAGATTGAGGTTATTACCAATCCTTCTGCCAAATTTGAAGCAGCAACAGGAGGAGGTATCATCAATTTGGTGATGAAAAAAAATCGCCAAATAGGTTTTAGCGGCAACTACGCATTGGGCGCAGCAACAGGCAATCGCTACTCTGGTATGGCTAATCTTAATTTCAAAAAAAATCCATTCAATGTCACCTTGTTTGTAACGGATAATTCTGCTAAGTTTGATGTGAAAAATTACAGCTATCGCACCAATCAGCAAAACAATATAGCCACAGACTTTTTAAATCAAGACTTTGCCACTCAAATCAAATTCAATCTTTTCACCGCTCGATTGAATTTAGATTATGCCTTAAATATCAGAAATACACTTACCTTTTCAGCTGCAAAAATACATAACATAACAAGCGTTGATGAAATGCAGACATTTTCAAGCCTAAATGCGCTAAAAGTGAAACAATGGTATGGCACTCGGGCGTTAACAGCGAGCAACCCAACAAATGATTATACTTTTACGACAAACTGGCGGCGCACCTTTTTGAAGAAAGGGAAAGAATTAAATGTTAATTT
>JAYUQN010000276.1:0-2013 GCA_043756725.1 Saprospiraceae bacterium | reverse complement strand
AACTTTTCCATAAACCATTCTCTTTCAGCCAGCAGTTGTGTGCCTTCCACCTCCCCCCTCAGTATTTTACGGCTTTCAGCCTTTTTCAAATCAATTTTCATCATGCGTTCTAAGAAACGGAAGTAATTGGCGTACATATCGTGGTGATAGCCAATGTCTTTTTGCCGATGCAGATAGACTTTTGAACTTTCTATCAAAGAGTGGAGGGCATTGTTTTCATCGGTTTCATAGTAAATGCGGGCTAAAAGCCGTCGAGCATCTAAGTTGTACAATACATCATTGAGATTCACTTTTTGCAACAACATCATAGCATCAGGATAATTGCCTGTTCTGAAATAAAAAATAGCCAGATTGTAATTGAAAATATTCTCTCGTTCTTTTTCGGGGAGGTATTGCTTGAAATCGTATAGGACACGTTCAGCCCAGTCGTATTCTTCGGCTTTTAGGGCAGCACTTAATATATTTTTGTACGTATAGGGCGGCAAAATGCCGTTTTCAAGTAAAACATTGTTATCCAAACGCGCTCGATATAGTTCTAATGCCTCTTTTCCATAGTATTTTTCACCTCTATTAAGCCTTTTAATACAATAATTTATAGCCAAAGCATATAAATCACGTCGTTCATTTTCAGGAAAAAGGTGTCCTTGTTTTACAATAATACTTTTTAATTCTTGAAAATGATATTCTGCATCGGGTTCTGTCAGAGCTTTATATGTATGGAAATAAGCCGATACTGACGGGGGTATAATTTCAATAGAAACGATATGATTAATTATCAGATTAAGAATAGGTATTGTATAACTTCGTTTTGAAGTAATTTGATGAGAATACATAATAGATGCTTGACGTAGCCTTTCTGATAAATAAAAGTAGTCTAATTCATCAGAAAGGCTTTGCAAATTTAATTCTTCACTCCGCTTTTTTTTACTTTGATATTCATAATCTTCAAGATGTAATTGATATTTTAAATGATGGTACTTAGAGTTTTTAACTTCTTGTTTATCAATTATTTCAAAAGTATCAGAAAGGTGTTTTTCTACACTTCTTTCAGCATCTCTTTTACGCAAAGCCTTTAACAAATATAATTCTGACTCAATGGGCGTCTGTAACACCCCCTCAGTAATCAAATACTTTTCAATGATTTTTAATAAATATGACATGATTTGACGCATAGTTGCATCATCGTATTTTTTATTTGGAAATAATATTTTAAACACATTTTCTTTTAAAAGAATGGGTGCTTTACTATTTAAAGATTTTTCAATAAAATCAAACAACTGTATGACATCTTCCCGTTGATTGAAATAGGGTGAGCGCACCACTTTACGCAACTCACGCATATCGTGTTTTGTAAGCGATTTTATCAAATCTAAAAGCTGACTGCCTTGCATTGTGTTAAAGTTTTAAAATAATAGGGTAATAATTTTTGTATTTTTAACTTGAATTAGGATTGATAGGATTTTAAGGATTTAATAGGATTCACACAAGATTTTGACGTTACTCGTGTCAAAATCTTGTGTGAATCCTATTAAATCCTTAAAATCCTATCAATCCTAATTCAAGTTAAAAATCCTAATTCAAATAAAAACCCCTTTATTTCTAAATGAAAAGTTAATGATCAAACATTCTCCATCCGTTTTTCAATAGAATTATTTTACAAAAATAGATATAATATATTGATTCACAATATTTTATATCTTTTTTTTGTTTTACAAAAATGATTTAATGTAATTGCAGAATAGACTAAACTGCACGACCTTTGAGTTATAATTGAAGAAAAATTAAATAATTCAATTAAAAACAACAACACCCATGAAGTTTAAAAACAGGAATATCGTTACATTTTTCTTTCTTTTTGCTGCCAGTATCATCCTGCAAGCACAAGGGTGGAAACGTACTTATCCGACAGCTTCAACTATTTTCAGAACCGCACAAACCAACGATAATGGTTTTATTGGGTGTGGTATCAATGAGGAAAGCCAATTGATTGTCCTGAAAATGGACGAAGATGGC
>JAYUQN010000275.1:0-2013 GCA_043756725.1 Saprospiraceae bacterium | reverse complement strand
CCAATGCCATGCTTGCCGACAATCATGATGTTTTGATTGGCGGGCGTGGTTTCAAGGATTTCGTAAAGTTCGGTGGTGTCAATTTTTATTGCCATAATTATAGTTGTTAGTTGTCAGTTGTCAGTTGTTTACCCCCCTCAGTATTTGGAGGTATTTTTAAGGAATTGTCCATTTTAAACGACTATTTTCATAGACAGAAGATTTAATTTTAGGTGAAATGCCTTTTTCAATCAATGCTTTAATAGACAAAATTGTTTCATGCAAATTTTGAAGAACGATTTGATAATTATGATAAGGCACATCCACTTCCATACGGAGGTCAGCCGACAGTCGAATGATGATTTTTATTTTGGTTGTAAAATTTTTCTGAACGATATAAGGTACTTTTTCAAGCTCGACCAATTCTTTAATTTTTGCTAAAATAACTGTTTGTTTCAAGGTTTTTATCTTGTCTTTTTTGATTGAAGCATATTCCAACTGCTCATAAAGCTTATCTTCTAAAACTACAGCTTCTCGAATAGCCGCTGCAAGGGCTATCAATTCAGACCCTTCTGCTGGGTAAGCTAAAGTTTGGTCGTCAAATTCACGGTGTGTTAAATAGAGTTGGTTATTTTTAAATTTCAAATAAAAGGTTAGATTATTGACATATTCAGATGAAAGCGTGATGTAAAACTCAGCATATAGGTACGTTTTACCAGAATAAGTATTTTTTTTAATGCTCAATAAAGGAGCTTCTTCTTTAAACTGTTTAAGTAAGGACTCTTGTCTTGCAGGTGTCGTTGCCTCAAGTGGTTGCGTATTTTGAAATACTTTTTTAATTAATTTTTTAATAACGCTTTTTTTTCAAATCATAATCTTCCATTGGTTATGTGTTCTAAGTTTTCAAAATTGTTAATTCTTTCACAAAAATAAACAAATTATTTTAAATAAAAAACTTTTTGTCGTATATTTGTCATCATAATAGAGATAAAATATTTTAGAATATGTTATTTTTCTGGTTTATCCCAAATAGTGTAACCAAATCCTTTAATTTTGAAAGTAATACCTGATTTTGTGAGTTCACGAATTGTTTTAATGATAGGTCGAATTTGTTGCATCACATCTTGAAAGTTTTTATAGGGTACGTGAATAATGAGGGCATCCCGGTTGGAAAGTTTTATCATCAAATTAACCTTGGTGGCTTCTTCGTGACAAGCATATTCAAAATCGTCTTCTTGGGCTATTTCTTTAACTTTGGCGACGATGCTGTTCATTTTCAAGGCATTGATTTTATCTACCTTGCGTTGATTTTGTTCTGCGACCTTGTACAATTCAAAGAGTTGTTCGAGGAATTTTAAAAAAGTATGTGAACTGGCGCAATAATATTCTTTGCGAAAAGAATAGTAGGTAAGGACTAATTCGTTTTGTAGATTGAATTGGATTTCGGGCGCAAAGCCATAACCGCCGTCGGGCGTTTTTAGGCGAATGGACAAACCGACATAATGCCCTTTTTTATCGTTCCAACCCTTATGATTGGAAATGTGCATAATCCATTTTTCATCTATATTTAATTGCTTTTTTAAATTTTCCAAAAAAGCAGTTTGTTCGTCTTTATCAATAATGACGAGAGGTAGGTCATTTTTAAAGGCTTCTGCTGCCAGTTTTTCTATGGTTCTGATATGAATACCCATATTTTTTGAATAATAAATTATGAAAGATGCTGAAAAATACAAATCTAACGGAACAAGAGCGGATTTCCAAAAATATTGAAAAGTGGTATATTTTAGAGCCGCTTTACTTTTTGGTGTGGACAACGCACGAATTGGCTATTAATCCCTTGATAAAAACGATGCGCACGGGTAACGGGCGTGTAGAGTACAATCCCGATTTTATTAAAAATCTATCCGATGTGCAGTTAAATGCTGTTTTGCAAGCGGAAGTTTTGCGGATTGTGTTGAAACATCCTTATTTGCGTAAAAAAGAAAACGCTTCGGCGGCTTATTTGGCGAGCAATATTACGGTGAAAGAATACAC
>JAYUQN010000274.1:0-14992 GCA_043756725.1 Saprospiraceae bacterium | reverse complement strand
GTCTGCCATTTTTTAACAATTTCTTTTTGGCTTTCTATGGCTTTGGGCGAGTTTTTATCCAACTCCACGGCTTTTCGAATAGTCACACGCGCCGAATCGTAAAGCCCCAAAGAAGCCTGAGCGTTGGCAATAGTGGTCATAGCATCCACGCTTGTGCGGCAGCGAGAAGCGGGCAGTTGCTCCAAATTATCGATCAACGCTTTTTGAGCCGTTACGTTGGTAGGGTCTTGATTCACCTTTTCAACCAATTGCTCAATCTTCACCACGTCAAGCCCAAATTGAGAACTTTTATAGGAAGGATAGCCTATCAAAGCACAAGGTGCCAGAAATCCATAGAGGAGTTTCAAATTGGGCTTATTTCTCAAAGCGGTATAAATAAAAATAAATATCAATGCCAATCCGAGTATGAAACCCAATATCAACATGATAAGCTCTGGTAGCTGTATGCCTTGCAATAGATTCATTTTTCTTATTTTTTAGTGTAAAGTCTACAATATATATCATAAAGTAGCTAAGCACATTCGAGATATAGATTGTTAAATGTCGTTTTTTATACATGAAACGGGGAAAAATCCCGCTTTTTAATTACAGGTAATTTGATAGAAAAGTGGTAATTTCCTTCTGATTTTGGTTCAGATTTACGAAATCTTAAAGATTTCGTAAATCTATACCCCCTCAGTAAAAGCGGGATTTTACCCAGTTTTATGTATATGTTTCGTTTTAACTCAAAGCAGTATCATTTACATTTACTTAGGATTACAATTTCTCTGAAATTCCACACCTCCTTTTGACATTTAATATTTCTTTAACATAATAACTGTCTTTATACTGAGGGGGGTAACTCTATCCCTAACAACGTTCAAAAGTAGGTTTTAAGCAGAACATATAATAGGTTTAACTTTTTATTTGAAACATATTTTTCAATCGAATAAAAAAATAATAATATCTTAACAAAAATTATACGAAATGGGTTAAACTTTTCGCATTATTTTTATTCCAATACTCAAATAAATAGAATATGAAGCATGAATATTTCTTAAGTCAGAGATTAGGTTTCACCAATGCCCAAGCAGGTACTATTCAAAAGATGGGTATTGACCGTTTCTTGAAAGCCTCTTTTGAAACGCCTTTCACTGAAATACTACCATCTTTCCTTGAAAATGCCCCTAAAAACCGTCAAGAATATCGAAAAATCAGACAAGCCAACGAAGAAGAAAAGAGGTTGATTGTTGTAACTGAAGCTATGCGAAACGTGGGTGTAGCCCATAATTGGCAAGAAAAAATGTACACCACTGACTTTCCTTTGCGTGAAAAAATGGTGCTTTTTTGGCACAATCATTTCGTCAGTAGTTTCCAAAAAGTGAAATCAGCATGGGCAATTTATCAACAAAATCAATTGTTTAGAGAACACGCTTTTGGCAATTTTAGAGAATTAACAAAACTCATGCTTTACGACAACGCCATGATAACCTACCTCGATAATACCCAAAACAGAGTCAATGCTATCAATGAAAACCTCAGTCGTGAGCTTTTAGAACTCTTCACATTAGGCGTTGGAAATTATACGGAACAAGACATCAAAGAAGGGGCAAAAGCCTTAGCTGGTCTCAATTTGGGCGATGAAAAAGGACGGTATTATCCCCGTATGGAAAACAATGAGCAAAAAACCTATCTCGGTAAAAAAGGCAATTGGAAAGCCGATGATTTGGTGAAACTTATTTTCGACCATCCTAAAGCCGCTCATCGCATTTCAGAGAAATTGCTCAAATTTTTCGTTTCAGACACACATCTTTCCATAGGAGTCCGAACGCCTTCGGACAGTAAAATGGTGGAAGAATACGCTGATTTTTTGAAAAAAGGAGATTTTGAAATCAAACCATTTTTAGAGAAATTAGTGAAAGACGAACGCTTTTTACGCAGCCAGGGCATGAAAATCAAAGACCCTTTGAGTTTTATGCTACAACTCTGCCAGGAGTTTCAATTGAATTTGCCCAACGCCAAACGCTTGATTCCCTATTTTCAAGCACAAGGGATGATAATCTTAAACCCGCCGAATGTGAAAGGGTGGGATGGGGGCAAAACGTGGTTGAGTTCTCAAAAACTGCTTCAACGTGTGGGTATCGTCAGTCTTTTGAGCAGTGGTAAAAACTTTGAAGCCTTTAAAATTAAAGGTGAAAAACGGCAAGAAGACGCTTTAGAGAGGATGCAAGCGGACGCCGAAGAGGTGTTTGGTAAAAAGCAGAACAACTTATTGCCTGTTTTCAATTGGGATAAAACCTTGAAAACCAATAAAGAAATTATTAAAAGCATCGCCGACCGCTTGGTTTTCACCGTCAGCACGGACATGCAGCAGGATATGGAACAGATTATTAAATATGATTTTAACCCCACTCAACCCAATGCCCAACAAGCGATTACCCGCTTAGCTGAGTATATTATGAAATCACCTGAATATCAAATTATTTAAAAGTTTTTAGTTGTCAGTTTTTAGTTGTCAGTTAGAGCAACTAAAAACTGACAACTGACAACTAAAAACTAAGTTAAATGCAAAGAAGAAATTTCTTAAAATTAGTCGGCACAACCACAGGCGGCGTTATGTTTTTACCCAAATTCCTAAACGCCATGCCCCATCCAGAACTCATGAACGGCTTCGCCGCTGACCGTCAAGTGCTGGTTGTCATACAACTGAATGGCGGCAACGACGGTTTAAACACGTTCATTCCTTACGATTCACCCGCTTATTATGATGTCCGTAAAAACATAGCCATACCCAAAGACCAAGTAATAAAAGCAGCAACAGGCGGCATGGGTTGGAACCCTGCGATGAAAGGTTTTGCAGATATTCAACAAGCAGGCGATATGACAGTGGTGCAAAACGTGGGTTACCCAAACCCCAACCGCTCCCATTTTAGAAGTATTGAAATATGGCAGACGGGAAGCAACGCCAACGAATACTTGAACAAAGGCTGGTTAGGTCGCTATCTCGATGCCACCTGCGTACCCGACGAACCGCTCGGGGCGTTGAACATCGACAATATTGAAAACCCTGCACTGATGGGCAATATATCACATGCCCTGACGATGCAAGACCCTGAAAAATTTGAACGACAACTTAAAGCCTTAACAGCCGATAGCGATACCCATTTAGATGAAAACCCAAACCTCGATTTTGTCCGTAAGCTGATGATAAACTCTTTTGAAGGCTCCGACCAAATCAAAAAAGCTTTGGCACAATCTAAAAATACCCCCCCTCTCCATAGGAGTCCTTACGGACAGTATCCGAGGCATGGATTAGCCAAAAACATGGAATGGATTGCCAAAATGGTGAAAGGCGGCTTACCCACAAGCGTGTATTACACAGGCTTGGGCAGTTTTGACACCCACTCAAATCAGTTAAATAAGCATAAAAATCTTTTATCAGAACTGTCTGAATCTGTCAAAGCCTTTTATGACGATATGAAAACGGCGGGTTTGAAAAACAACGTGACGGTTCTGATTTTCAGCGAATTTGGTCGCCGCGTAAAAGACAATGGCAGCGGCACAGACCACGGCGCAGCAGCCCCCGTTTTCATCATTGGCGGCAACAATCAAGGCAAAATCATAGGCAACAATCCTGATTTGTTAAATCTTGACAATGGCGATTTGAAACACCAATTCGATTTCAGAAGCGTATATGCCACTATTTTGAAACAAAAATTAGGTATTGACCCTTTGAAAATCAATTTGCAGCAAGAAATACTGAGGGGTGTGTTTTAACACATCCCCAATTTTTCAAAGAACCAAAACTTATAAATAGAGCATATCAAAATAAAAGCTGTAATTTTGCTATATTAAAAGGTTTATTTAGGGTTATCTTATAAAAAGCGGCAGAGCCGCAAAATATTTGTAGTTTTAGAGGTATCTGGGATTTTATAGGTGCAGAGCACCGAAATCTTGTCCTTATATCACGGTGCTCTGCACCTTTAAGACATCATTTATTGTCATTTTACTACAAATATTGCCGTGCTCTGCACCTGATAGATGTTTTTGAAACACCTTATTTTCATTTTCAAGAATACAAACCTTACAAAAACCCCACAGGCGATTCAATGGCGCAGCTTTTAGAAGCCTTTTTAATTGCCCAAGAAAAAAATAAAAATAATAAACCCCTCATATTGGTGAAAAAAACGCCTAATCACCTCCTTCTAATCCCCTTTAGGAGTGAAATGGCTTGAACTTACCAATATTGCACCCCTAACGGGCAATGCTATTAAGCTAAGGATTTATCCCACGGTTTACGTAGAGACGTTGCACTGCAACGTCTTGATTGTGGTGAAAACTTGCTAAACCTAAGACGTTGCAGTGCAACGTCTCTACATGAACCCCGAATAAATCGAACTATAAATCCTTAGCTTAATGGCATTGCCCTAACGGGGCTGTTGGAAGTGAATACACTCGATTATTACCAATATTGCACCCCTAACCGGGCTTTCTCCGAAGGAGTGCCTACGGCATTAACCCATTATTCGCATTAGTAAATAAAAAGACGAATTCAGCAATGGAATCGTCTTTTTATCATTAAAATCAAGAGATTCAACCCAACGTAAATAAGCCCAATAGGTATTTCAACGAAATTGTCTATAATCAAACAGAAAATTTACAGAATTTTTTAAATCTTCTTATGCGTGAAAGCATATTTTGTTAATTTTGCATTCGCAAAAAACCGTGGGCTTTATAACTTTATCAAAATTACTTTATCACTGGCTCGATACCAATAACCATTTTATGTATGAAAAAACAGTTTCGCTTTATCTTAATGGGAATAAGCAGTTTCATTTTTATGTTTTGTAGCACTTCAAAAACCTCAACGGGTTCCACCAATTCTTCCCCTACAAATAATAATAATTCTCAAACGACAATTGAGAAAAAGATTGAATTTGAACGCTGGCAACAACGCGTTGAATACCGTATGGATGTGGATTTTGACCATACAAAACATCAATATGCGGGTAAACAAAAATTGGTTTATTTCAATAATTCGCCCGACGAATTGAACAAGGTTTTTTACCACCTTTATATGAATGCCTTTCAGCCTGGCAGTGCTATGGACGTTCGAAGCCGTAATATTGCAGACGCTGACCCGCGCGTAACCGACCGAATTTCACGCTTGCAACCCCATGAAATAGGTTTTTTAAAGATAAAATCCTTGAAATTGAATGGCAAACCCTGCCAATTTTTCACCGAAGGAACGATACTGGAAGTGACATTACCTGAAAAAATTGCCCCCCTCAGTAATGTGACTTTTGATATGGAATTTGACGGTCAAGTGCCTATTCAAATTCGCAGAAATGGACGTATGAGCCGTGAAGGGGTTGACTATTCGATGGCGCAATGGTATCCTAAAATGTGTGAATATGACTATCAAGGTTGGCATGCCAATCCGTATGTGGGGCGTGAATTTTACGGTATTTGGGGCGATTTTGATGTAACCATTAATATAGATCAAAAATACACAATCGGTGGCTCTGGCATTTTGCAAAACCCTCTTGAAATTGGTAAAGGGTATGCTGAAAATGCCTCGCCCAAACCCAATAATGGCAAACTAAAATGGCATTTTATCGCTAAAAATGTGCATGATTTTATGTGGGGCGCTGACCCAGATTATAAGCACACGACGCAAAAAGCAGACGATGGCACTTTGATGCATTTCTTCTATATTCCCAGTGAAAAAACGGAAGCATGGCAAAAGTTTCCTTCAATCATGGCAAAAGCCTTTGCTTATATGAGTGACAACTATGGCAAATATCCTTATTCCGATTTTGCTTTTGTGCAAGGTGGCGATGGGGGCATGGAATATCCGATGTCCACTTTGATAACAGGCGAACGCAATCTTATTAGCCTCGTGGGTGTATCTGTGCATGAGGCATTTCACTCTTGGTATCAAGGCGTTATAGGCACAAATGAAAGCCTTTATGCTTGGATGGACGAAGGTTTTACGTCTTTTGCCTCCAATCATACGATGAATTATTTGAAAAAAGAGAAGTTGTTACCCGGCTTTAAACCCGAAGCTGACCCTATCGAAGTGGATGTGTCCGGCTATATTCGTTTGGCTTTGAGTGGCATTGAAGAACCCCTTAGTGTTCACGCTGACCATTTTATTTCAAACACCGCTTACAGCCTCGCAGCGTATGTAAAAGGTTCTGCTTTTCTCCAACAACTGAATTATATCGAAGGCGATGCTGTTTTCAAAAAAGCCATGTTAGCTTATTTTGACACTTGGAAATTCAAACACCCCAATGTCAATGATGTTATGCGCATCCATGAAAAAACTTCGGGTTTAGAATTGGATTGGTTTAAAGAATATTTTGTCAACACAACGCATACTATTGATTATGGCATCGAATCTGTGTCAGAAAATGGTAAAAAAACACAAGTTACACTGAAAAAAATAGGAATTATGCCCATGCCGCTTGATATTGTGGTCACTTACAAAAATGGTTCAAAAGAAATGTTCTATATTCCGCTCGATTTAATGAGGGGCGAGAAAATTAGTGAAAAATCTGATGAAAAACGCACGATATTACCCGATTGGCAGTGGACAAATAAGGAATATCCTTTTGAAATTAATACCGAAAAAAGTAAAATTACGAAAATTGAAATTGACCCAAGTAAACGTATGGCAGATGTAAATTCTGCGAATAATACGTGGGGTGCTAAATAAGCACAGATTTAATTTTTTGATTTGTTCGTAGATTTAGGGTAAGTTTTTGCTTATTATTAACAACTTTTATGACAATTTCAGCCATAGTAGCCGCCGCTAAAAACCGTGTAATCGGAAAAGACAACGAAATTCCCTGGTATTTGCCAGCCGATTTCACCTATTTCAAACGCACCACCTTGAACCACCACATCATTATGGGGCGCAACAGCTACGAAAGCATCGGAAAACCCTTACCTAAGCGCACAAACATCATCGTGACCCGCAATCCTTTTTATATTGTATCGGGTTGCATCGTCGTTCATTCGGTTGAAGAAGGTTTGAAAATCGCCAAACAAAACGGCGAAACAGAGGCTTTTATCATTGGAGGTGGCGATATTTTCAAGCAATCTATGCACCTTTTAGATAAAATTTACTTGACCGAAGTTGATTTAAAACCCGAAGGCGACGTTTTTTTTCCTACAATGAATCCTACCGATTGGACGCTTGTTTCAGAAGATATACATTTGAAAGATGAAAAAAACGAGTGTGATTTTTCTATGAAAGTGTTTGAACGTAGCACGGACTGAAGTCCGTGGTACGAATAAAAAACGATTAACTGAACTAAAGCTTACTTACCACTATGCAAGAGAACTTCCTACATTATTTGTGGCGTACACGCCGCATTGACACATCCAATCTACAAACCACTAACGGCGAATCGCTCGAAATCCAAGATTTTGGCGAATATAATACCAACGCAGGTCCCGATTTTCTCAACGCCACTGTGCGCGTATGCGATATGATTTGGGCAGGCAATATCGAAATGCACGTTAAATCGAGCGAATGGTTAGTGCATGGTCATCAGCACAATGACGCCTATAAAAACGTCATATTGCATGTGGTGTATGAAGAAGACACGCCTATAGGTGAGCCAAAAATCCCTTGTTTGGAGCTTAAAAAGCTTATTCCACAAGGCATTTATAAAAAATATTGGGCATTGCTGCACAATGAAACGTGGATTCCTTGTCAACACCAATTTTTCACCGTCTCTGCATTGACTAAAACGATGTGGCTTGACCGCCTGCTCGTGGAGCGTTTGGAAAAGAAAACGGAAGCCATAGCCGTAGCTTTGGCGCGCAATAAAAACGATTGGGAAGAAACCTTTTACCAATTTGTTACCCGCAATTTTGGCGTGTCCGTCAATACCGAACCGATGGAATGGCTCGCCCGTTCGTTGCCACATCTCACGTTAGCAAAGCATAAAAACAATCTTTTTCAATTGGAAGCCCTCATATTTGGGCAATCAGGCTTGATTGAAAAAGATTTCAAAGATGAATACCCCATCATTTTGAAAAAAGAACACGCCTTTTTAAGCCACAAACACAAGTTGAAACCCATAAACGGCATAGCTTGGAAATTCTCTCGCATGCGCCCTGCCTCTTTCCCAACTATCCGTCTGGCGCAGTTGGCTGATTTGGTGCATCAATCCTCGCATCTGTTTTCAAAAGTGCTTGAAATGGAAACGATTACAGATATTGAAAATTTATTCAGTGTGAAAACAAGTTCGTACTGGACTAACCATTACGTTTTTGACACCCCCTCAGTAACGACGAAAAAAACGATGGGGCGAGACACTATTGACCTAATTATCATCAATACTATTGTCCCGTTTTTATTTTATTACGGTAAAACCCGCCAAGAAGAACGCTTTAAAGACCGTGCTTTTCAATTTTTAGAAGACTTAAAAGCTGAGAATAACAATATTACTGAGGGGTGGCAAAATTTAGGTGAAACGCCTAAATCCGCTTTTCAAACACAGGCTTTGATACATTTGAAGAAAGAATATTGCGATAAAAAGCGGTGTGTGGATTGCGCTATCGGAAATTCAATTTTAACGCAATAATAAATGATAACTTAGGTGTTGACAGGAGCCACGAATTTACGAATTTGACGAATTTTACTAATTTACGTGTTGACAATTAAATTAGTAAAATTTGTCAAATCCGTAAATTCGTGGCTCCTGTCAACACATAATTCATCATTTTTTTCTATTTTTGCAAAAAATTAAAACGTATGACCCAATTTTTAGACTTCTTTCTTCATCTCGATAAGCATGTAGAACATTTTTTTATGGACTATAAAACGCTATCCTATTTCCTAATCTGCCTTGTGCTGTTTTGTGAAACAGGTTTGGTCGTCACACCTTTTCTGCCGGGCGATTCCTTGCTGTTTGCCGTAGGCGCAACCATTGCTAAAATCGGCGTTTTAAACGTTTGGGTCGCTATTCCTTTGATGATTTTATCCGTTTTATTAGGCGACAATGTCAATTATTTCATGGGCAACAAAATAGGAAAACGGCTTTTTATGACCCAAAACCCTATTTTGAAACGCTTATTGAAACCCGAATATTTGACTAAAACCGAAGCGTTTTATGAAAAACATGGTGGAAAAACCGTTGTTATGGCACGTTTTGTACCCATTATTCGCACTTTTGCGCCTTTTGTAGCGGGTTTAGGAGCTATGACATACAAAAAATACATCAGCTTTTGTATAGGCGGCGCTATTTTATGGGTAACCTCATTAACTTTGTTGGGCTACTATTTCGGTAAAACGGAATTTGTGAGCAAAAACTTTGAATTGGTAATTATTGGGATTATTGTTATTTCCGTTTTGCCAGCGGTTTTTCAAATTGCCATAGAAAAATTTAAAAAGTAATACCTTTTTGTCGTAGAAGATAAAAAAGGGCTTTTTATACATGAAACGGCGTAAAATCCCAAACATGCCATAAGGAACGAATGTCATAATCCAATGGGTTTTAACCCATTGAAGGTGTTATTTATAGCACAATGGGTTAAAACCCATTGGATTATTGCACCTATTTCATTTAATAAAAGCGGGATTTTACCCCGTTTCATGTATATAGAGAAATTTAACCTATAAAATCAAAACATTATACCCCCCCTCAGTACCCACCGTTGATAAGTGACGGTGAAACGATTTTCAGCCCGTTGCGTGATTTGATCTAAATGAATCCGTTGAAATTTAGTACCAATATCTACAAAAAAATTGAATTTGGGTGATGCGCCGAAGCGCAAACCAATGGCAGGATGCACCATAAAACCGCCTTTATGCCCTGTCAAATTTGAGTTGGCATCCGTTTTTTGTTTCAATGGAAATCCTATTCCACTTGAAACGCTGTAATAAAATGCTCGATTATCGGCATTAAGATAGCCTCGTATTTCACTAAATACGGATAAAACATTGGCGTCGTTGCCAGCAATATAATAATTGTCGAAGCCCAAACCCAGACCTGCACCGACCCACCGATTGAATTGAAAGCCTGTTATATTTTGCAAAGCAATACCTGCTTGCGCTTTTCCACCCCCATAATAATAGGTGGTTTTACCGAAATTTACGTTAAAATATGTAACATTATACAATCCCCGTTCTCGAAATTGGTATGGCTTTTCTGTTTTCACTTCGCCCATAACCACTTTCTTAACGTCTTTATCGAGAAAAATGAGCTTTTGCCCGTTTTTTATTTCTATTATCAGCGTGTCGTTTGGCTTGTAATAGAGAAGCTTACCGACAAGTGTCGACTTATTATGTAGATAGACCTTATCCGTTTGGGCATAAAGCTGAGGAATTGTTTTGAAAGTGAAGGCGGCAAAAGCGATGAGGAAAACGATTTTCTGTTTCATTTTTTATTATAATTTATTGACTTTTAAATTATTTCACCACAGGTATTTTACTCAATTCCTTAGGCACAGAAGCATTCGTGACATCAAACTGATAAAACCCATCTTTACCAATCACCATCGCCACTTTTTGTTTGCCATTATTATAAGCAATCACGTCATAAGTGTCAAAACCAGCGATATGGGCTTTCAAATTTTTATCCACCTCATGGGCATTGGTGACGTCATATATTTTAAAACCATCATCGCAGAGGTAGAGCATATTATCTAAAACACTCAAACCACGTGGGTTTTTCATAGGATATATTTTAATCAACTGGGGTGCGCGTAGATTTTTAATGTCCACTATTTCCAATTGATTGTTAAAACCTTGACAAGTTGTGCCATTCCTAAGGGTTATATAAGCTGTATTGCCTTCTGCTACGACGGGGTCGCACATACGAGCGTGAGCGAAATGGCTGAATTGAACGGGTTTCAACGGGTTTGAAACATCATAAATAAACATGCCTGTCGTGGAGCCAATGAATAATTTATCGCCAAAAGGAAAGAGCGTTTCAATATTCCAAGCTACATTGACTGTGGTTGACAATGTCGGATTGTCCAATTTTTTGACCGTATAAATCTGCACTTGGCTGTTGTTGATGATATAGAGATAGTCCGAAATTAAGGTGAAACGAGCCATTGAGCCGCCTGTTCCCGCAGGAGCTGCGCCGGATGAAGGTGTTGCAGAAGTTGGGAATGAAGATTTAGAGCTTGAAGCATCTGCTAAGGCAGAAAATATTCTATCACCTTCTCTAAACCAAGTGCTGCCACCACTCAATCGTGGGTCGTTGCAGTCTAAACCTTTTGTTACTAATTCAGATTTATAGCCCACGAGCCATCCCCGC
This sequence comes from Saprospiraceae bacterium, assembly GCA_043756725.1. Lineage (GTDB taxonomy): Bacteria > Bacteroidota > Bacteroidia > Chitinophagales > Saprospiraceae > JAAFJT01. The sequence goes on along the minus strand of JAYUQN010000274.1, from coordinate 3,728 downwards.
TGTGGGTCACGCCAAAATCTGCCTTGAAAAACGTCTTGTGTGCGTTTCACCAATCGGGGTAGTGAGATGTTAGAAATATCAATTGCCAACAAATCCATATAGCTATCGGCGTAGAGAATATCGCCTTTAATTGCCATATCCACATTGCCTGCAATATTGATAAAACCTATATTTTGAGGCGATTGTATATTCGAGTTATCAATAATATGTATGCCTTCTTTCTCTTCGTTGATGAGCATATAGTTGGCATAAAAATAAATTTTTCCCGGGTTTTTCAAAGGGCGAGCCGCTTGCAATTTGGGTTCGGGGCGAAAATCAGCATCAGTGACGTAAATGGGTGTCCATTCTGTAAACGTTGCAGAGTTGTTACATTTGTCTTTCAAACAACCGTTGAATAAAAGAGCGGTTGAAAGCAGAAGGGTTGAGAGCATCAAAAGTCTTGTCTTTTTCATGTCTTGAAATTATTTATTTTATGAAATTAAAAGTGAAAATCGTTTTAATATTTAACTTTGAATATATAGACAGATGGGTTAGTTGAAAAGGTTGGGTAGGGTTAAAAAAAAGCCACAACTTCATATTTCATATAAGGAGTTGTGGCTTATGGGTTTCACAATGTGAAAATCAAATTTTATGAAAAGATTTTTTGAAAATATCATTTGTTGAGAGTGAAAAACCTTCAATGATAGGTTCTGCACTGCAAATAGCATCGCCTTTACAAATTTTAACTTCAACGGATGCTGTGAAAACATATATTTTTTCTGTTTCAAGTATAATATGCCATAATATCTTTACCCCTGCTTCAAAATACTCCTCCAATTTCATATCCACTTTATAGAAAAAATCGGTAGGTGAAATAATTTCAATGGCAAAAGAAGGCGTTACCGCTTCGCCTTGTTCCATCAGGTATTGTTGTTGGCTTGTGAAATAGCCTATATCAGGTACGCGTATTTGCGTATCTATCGTTGAAGATTTCACTTCGGGCATCAGTTCATCACCATTTTTAAAGGCTTGCGTTGTTTGAAAAAAACGCATTAGATTTTTTACAATGTAAAATTGTTCGGGGGTAATCATTTTGGGCAGTTTTAGTATGTTACCATTTTCCCACTCATATTTGAATCCATCATGTGGATTCCAAGCCAAAAACTCTTGGCGTGTTTTAGGACGACGCGCAGAAGTGAGCTTTTTGACAAGCGTTTTCTCAATGGGAATGGCTAAAGAAGCACTCATTTTTAATTGTTTTATTCTACAAAAATACAAGATTCTTTTCAGATTTCAAAATTTGAATGGAGTAGAGACGTTGCATTGCAACGTCTCTACGGCAACGTGGCTAAAATTTTGGATTTGAAAAATTTGTTATACACTCTTTTACCCCCCCTCAGTATTTTACAATAAAAACCTGTATCTTTGCGCCGCAAAAATCACTATTTCATTGAAATAGCGTCAAATAAAAAAATAAAAGATGAAATTAATGGGCAAATATGCACAATTCATCATTTATCATTCATCATTCATCATTACAATTGATATGGCTTTAAAATGCGGCATCGTTGGCTTGCCTAACGTCGGAAAATCTACTCTTTTCAATGCTTTAACCTCTGCAAAAGCATTGGCGGCTAATTATCCTTTTGCCACAAAGGAACCCAACGTAGGCATCATCATTGTGCCAGACCCGAGGTTGGACAAATTGTCTGAATTGGTAAATCCCCAAAAAGTGCAGCCAACGACGGTTGAAATTGTGGATATTGCAGGCTTGATAAAAGGTGCCAGCAAAGGCGAAGGTTTGGGTAATCAATTCTTGGCGACTATCCGCGAAGTGAATGCTATTGTTTATGTCGTGCGGTGTTTTGAAGACGATAATATTGTGCACGTAGAAGGCTCGGTTGACCCTGTGCGTGATAAAATAATTATTGATAACGAGTTGATTCTCAAAGACTTAGAGACGCTTGAAAAACGCCAAGACCGCTATCAAAAAAGCACAAAAGGCGGTGACAAATCTGCCCTACATGCCATTGAGTTGTGTAAAAAATTGAGTGAACATCTCTACGCAGGCAACCCCGCTCGGAGTTTCAAATTGGACAGTCAAGATGATAAAGATATTTTAGAAGAAATGATGCTTTTAACAGCAAAACCTATTTTATATGTCTGTAATGTGGAGGAAGCGGCTGTTCAAACGGGTAATGCATTGACTGAAACTTTCAAAAAAGCCATCGCCAATGAAAAGGCTGAATGTGTGTTGATTTGTGCGCAAATTGAATCTGAAATTGCAGAGTTAGAAACCCGTGCCGAACGTTTGGAGTTTATTGAAGCAATGGGTTTGGACGAGCCGGGCGTGGATAAAGTGATTCGCAATTGTTATAAATTATTGAATTTGATTACCTATTTCACCGCTGGCGTGAAAGAAGTGCGGGCTTGGACAATTGGTCGGGGCTGGGTTGCGCCACAAGCTGCAGGCGTTATTCACTCGGATTTTGAACGGGGTTTCATCCGTGCAGAAGTGATTGGTTATGATGATTATGTGACTTTGGGCGGTGAAAAACAAGCGCGGGATGTGGGTAAATTGCGTTCAGAAGGTAAGGAATATTCTGTGAAAGATGGGGATGTGATGCACTTTTTGTTTAATGTGTAAATCAGTTTTTTTCTTTTAAACACAAACAAAGAAACACAAAGTTAGATGTTGTCAGATTTTATATTTTAAAAGTCAACATCTAACTTTGTAAAACTTTGTTGCTTTGTGTTTAAATAAAATTCTACAATTAATTTTTATGAAAATCAAAAGAGCGAAAATCGTAGCAGGCAACTGGAAAATGAACAAAACATACCAAGATGCCTTAATTTTAGTGAATCAAATAAAAGGACAGACCTTACCCGATGATGTGAGAGTCGTTTTAGCACCCCCATCCCTATTCTGCGAATCCGTGGGTCGTTTGATAGAAGGACATCCCACAATCAGCTTAGGTGCACAAAATTGTTATCCCGAAGAACGGGGTGCTTTTACGGGTGAAATTTCAGCAGAAATGTTGCAATCTGTTGGTGTTCAATACGTTATTATAGGGCATTCAGAGCGTAGGGAGTATTTTAAAGAGACCAGCCCGATGTTGGTGAAAAAAATAGACTTGTTGTTGTCTAAAAAAATGACACCTATTTATTGTTGTGGCGAGGCATTGCGGATTCGGGAAAAAGGCTCACATGTATCGTATGTATCAAAGCAAATTAAGAGTGAGTTGTTTCATTTAAGTCATGAAGATATTGAAAAAGTGGTGGTGGCGTATGAACCAATATGGGCAATTGGAACGGGTTTAACCGCATCGCCCGAGCAAGCTCAAGAGATGCACAAAGCGATTCGCAAAGTGTTTCAGAAAAAATATGGTAAAAAAGTGGCTGAATCTATTTCCATTTTATACGGTGGTAGCTGCAACGCTGCAAATGCTAAAACACTCTTTAGTTTGCCCGATGTGGACGGTGGTTTGATTGGAGGGGCTTCTTTGAAAGCGGAGGATTTTACGACGATTGTGAAATCGTTTTAACTGTCATATAGAATCACTTTTTTGTTCTCCTGAAAAGACAATATTTTCATAAATATCTTTGAGGGATAAAGTTGTATTCAAAAGCGGTAAGTGAATGGATTGGTCTATATTTTCAAAAGATTCATAGTGCCATTTTTGATCCTCTTTGCTGTAAATTTCAACTTTTACTGTTTCAGCTTCTATTAAAATATAGTAATTTAAGGT
>JAYUQN010000273.1:0-5158 GCA_043756725.1 Saprospiraceae bacterium | reverse complement strand
GTTTCACAATAACCTGCTTTTTTTCAAGTTGTCAAACAACTTGGGGGTAGTTTATTGCTTTAACTTTGGGTCGTTCGTTTAGGCGAACGGATTTTGATGATTTTTTGATTGAATTTAATTTTTTTTGAAAAAAAAATTAAATTCAATCAAAAAATCATCAAAATCCGTTTACTAAACCGAATGAGGCAGACATTTTAACTTATTCAATATCAATGTGTTATGTTTAAAACAAAATCTTTTGAACACTAATGTCTCAATATTCATTATTCGCTATTGATGAGTATATTTGTATGAAAATGAGAAAGTAATCGCATAGCAAAGATGCTAAAAAACCTAATTTAAACAAAAAGTATGGCGGGCTATTAAAGCAGTCTATTCATGAGAAAATCTACACACGATTTAAAAATATTTATACTATCAGCCTTAATTCTCTTGGGGTTATCGGCTTATTTTAAGGCACCTTCTAAACCTAAACAGGAAGTGCCCATAATCCCTTTATCAAAACAACAGGAGCCTGTGCTTAAAACAGGACAATATGCCTTGATTGTGCCTTATGATGTGCGGCTAAAAGACTATTTCAGCTTCATGAACAACATCGTGCAAGTGTATGATACGTTAGTGCGTTACGATTTGACAGAACATATTATTGTCAGAAATAATGCGTGGATAATTGATACACTTGAAAATACAGACTATTACAGTATGAAAGCACGGGGTAAATTTGTGTATGACCAAAAGCAATTGACAATTTTAAAAAAGGGCGATACTTTATTTATTCCTACCGAGGTTGTTGCCAAAACAATTTTAGACAAACAGAGCCAAACACTGATTGATGTCAATATTCCCGAATTTAAATTGCGGATAATAGAAGGAGCAGATACACTTTATACACTACCCGTTCGGGTTGGACAGACAAAACCAGCTTATTGGTCTGTCACTAATTCAGTTCAGAATTTAAAAACCCATACAGGCAGAGGTAAAATAGTGCAAGTGTATTTCAAACAATCCTCTGTTGACCCAAAATCAGGCAAAAATTATAAAACTACCCATCGCGATGATGGTAAAAAAACATTGATGCCTTTATGTCCCTGGATAGAACCTGAAATTAAAGGAGAACGTTATGGGCAACTGATCCACCCCACAACCAATTTGCAAACCCTCAACAAAGCCTATTCAAATGGTTGTATTGGCACTCGCGAAGGCGATATTTGGCGAATTTATTACCATGCACCTATCGGAACAGCTATTTTCTTACGCTACCATCTTTTTGCTCCTGATGAAAAAGGGAATTGGATACAGTTTAAAGATGTGTATGGGTATCGAAAAAAGCGGTAATATAGCCTGTTTTAGGGCTAAATACAGGTAAAGAAGGGTTTTAATACCATCTTTACCTGTTTCACGTTATGAAAAATAAAAAAAAAGTGCTTACTTTTGTGCTCTTATTGACTTGCCGATACTAAACTCACCAACTACATTTTATTTTTCTTGAAAAACTTATAATATGAACAGATATCAACTCCTTTGGATTGTATTCATAGGTATAACTACTTGTCTTTCAGCACAAAGAGTTATCATCCATTTTGATTCGCCATTGACAAGCGCACCGTCTTTGTCGAAAGCCGCTTTGCGTTATGATAAGGATTTTGCTTATAGTTTAACCTTTGATGATGGCGGTGTGGACGGTTTCACCTGTGCTTTGCCCGTCTTGGAGGGCGGTACGGCTCAATGCAACGGCGCATCATTTTCAGGACTAAGTTTCACAGATGGCTGTGGTAACAATCTGTTTTTCAAAGCAGGTTTGGCGTGGAATGCGGCTAATGCTCTTGGGCAAGATGCACACGATGGGCGCATTACCAGTAAAATGACTTGGCAACAATTAGATGCCGTTTATGACAAAGGTTGGGATGTTTTCAACCATTCATTTAGCCACAAAGCCCGTTCCACCAATACCCTATCGAATCAAGATTATATTACTGAAATTGAAATGAACCGTACTTATGTGCGTGATAGAACCCGCAATAAAATTGAAATGCCGCTTTTTGTTGTGCCTTCTGGCGATGTCACGTATCAAAATATCGCTTATGAAAGAGGACAACAACTGGTATTTGACCAAGCCGCCAATACAATTGCCTTTGGAGGTTTGTCTGTAAAAACAGATTTTACACCCAATGGGCGTGTGATACACCGCCAATTGATGGAAGATATGCTTAATTCAGGTAGAGATAGAATTGGGGCGGTTGCCAATTTGAGTATTAATGGTGAAAAAATTTGGTACAACGAATTTACCCACAGTATAAACGGAACGACAGGTTTGACTTTCGATGGCTTTAAAACGCATTTGGAACGTATTGCAAATTCGTGGGGTAAAAACGGATCAGACCGTGTGTGGATGGCACCTTTGCAAGAGGTTTATGAATATTTGACGGTTCGACAAAATATAAGCTATACTGCAAGGATTGATGGCAATCAACTAATTTTAGATTTTAATTTAGCACAATTACCAACTTGGTTGCGGCGTAAACCGTTCACTTTAGTGATCAATACAGGAGGGAATTTCAGTAGAGTGGAAGTACCTCAAAATATGAAAATGTCTTTTAAAGGTACTGGGTCTAAAAAAATAATTAACTTCGATTTTGCAGGTGTTTCAGCCATAATAAATGCTTGCGATACCGATAGTACGCCTCCTACTTTTGCAAATTGTCCTCAAAATATCAGTTTGTCAACAACTGTTGATTCAGCAGTAGCTACGTGGACAGCACCCAATGTAAGCGATAATTGTAGTGTACCTATATTGTCAAGTAATTTTAAAAGTGGTCAAAAGTTTCCAGTAGGCATTACAACCGTGACATATACCGCACAAGACGCAAAAAACAATATAGCAAACTGTCGTTTCACCATCACTATTACTAAAATTGGTGGCAATAATATTTGCATTTCAAAATCCAATGCTCCGTGGAGTGATTGGATAAAAGAAGTAAAATTAGGTTCATTCAGCAACAGCAGCGATAAAACACGTCCAGACCGTTATGTTGTGGGTTATTCTGATTATAAAGACAAAATAATTCCTGTAAAACGCTCACTAAAATACCCCCTCAGTATCGCAGCGGGTACAGGTTGGGAAGGCACTAATTTTAATTATAGGGTATGGATTGATTTCAATGGCAATAAAATTTTTGAAGACAGTGAAAAAGCTTTTGATAAACTCAATACTAAATCAGCGGTTAGCGACAGCATTTCTATTCCTGCCTCTGCAAAATTGGGAACAACTACTATGCGGGTGAGCATGAAAAAAGACGGTGCTCCCACTGCTTGTGAAACTTTTGATGTAGGTGAAGTGGAAGACTATACCCTCAATGTTGAAGACGCTATTATCGTGATAAATGCTTGCGATACGGATAATATAGCGCCTATTTTTACAAATTGCCCAACAAATAATATTGTTGCAACAACCATAGGAACATCTGCGAATGTCAATTTTACACCTTTGACAGCTACTGACAATTGTGGCACCCCCTCAGTATCTGGCAGTCACCAACCCAATCAAACGTTTTCATTAGGCACAACCCATGTGCGTTATATTGCCAGAGATGCCAAAGGCAACCAAACCCAATGCAATTTTAGTGTTATAGTCAATGCTGTTCAAGATACAAGCAAAAAAGCAGACTTGTCTTTGACTATCAAAGCATCATCTATGACTTTTCGTCAATGGACTTCAGATACTTTTACCATTACCCTAAAAAATAATGGCACAATCAATATTACAAACATAAAAGTTGAATTTAAATATCCTGCTAAAACTTCAAAGGGCGGTAGTACGACCCTTTCTATGGGCACTTGGCGTGAGTTTTGTGCAAATGGTCAACCCTGTTACGAGTGGGCTATTGAAAACCTTGCACCCAATCAAACAGCAACGCTTACAGTCCCACTTTTTGTCTTAGATGCCATTCAGCCATTAATAGCTACAGCCAAATTGTTATCTTCAACACCTGCTAATACAACTGTTGCCAATAATCAAGCAACTGTCATTGTTCAATTGGCTCCTTCTACGCGACGCATTGTCTCTGCGACAGATGAAAAACCAACGCAATTCCTACCACTTGTTATACAGGCTATTGCGCCAAATCCGACTGAAGGTGAAATTATTGTAAACGTTGAAAGCCTTTTATCGCAAAATGTACGCTTCGATTTTTTCAATATATTGGGCATAACTATTTATTCTGAAATAAAAAAGGTGTATGCTGGAAACAATCAACTGCATTTCAATCTATCTGAAAGAGAGAGCGGTATTTATTTCATAAAATCCAGCGTGGGTGGTGGGCGCAAAACACCTGTAAAGATTGTGAAATTGTAGCAATTTTACGAATTTTAGGTGTTGACAGAACCCTTGCTCAAACTTTTTCAAAATCAATTAAATAACGTCATAAAATAGTGAGCAAACGCCAGCAAATCACTTTCCTGCCATTTGTTAGCCATAAATTGTAAGCCTATGGGTAAGCCTTCTGGGTTTTTACCAATGGGCAAAGCTATCCCTGGAATGCCCACCATATTGGCTTGCACAGTGAAAATATCTGCCAAATACATAGCGACAGGGTCATCTGTTTTTGCACCAATTTTCCAAGCGGGTGTTGGAGCAGCAGGCATGAGGATGAAATCATAATCTTTGAAAATCTCGAACGTCCGTTCTGCCAATAATCTGCGAACTTGTTGCGCTTTTGAATAATATGCATCATAATAACCCGAACTCAAAACGAAAGTACCCAACATAATACGCCTTTTCACTTCCTCACTAAACCCCTCTGTTCGAGAACGTTTATACGTATCATCAAGCGATGTAACGTTTTCAGCACGGTGTCCGTAGCGAATACCATCATAGCGGCTCAAATTTGTGGATGCTTCCGCAGTTGTGAGGACGTAATAAGCAGGTATAATATAATCCAATAAATCAAAATCAACAGCTTCAACGGTATTGCCTACCCCCCTCAGTATTTTGATGGTTTCAAGCGTTTTTTCATAAACAGCTGCATCCAAACCATTGGGATTCAAGGCTTTATCAAAATAGGCTATCTTATATGTGTTCTTTTTTTGAAACATATTTTCACTATACGCTTCTACGGGCATAGCACTTGCTGTCGCATCAAAATCATCTGCCCCTGCCATG
>JAYUQN010000272.1:0-5159 GCA_043756725.1 Saprospiraceae bacterium | reverse complement strand
CAAGCCCAATATCCTCTTCATCGCCATTGATGATTTAAAACCCATATTGGGTTGCTACGGCGATACGGTGATAAAAACACCTAATATTGACCGTTTGGCAAAGATGGGTGTTGTGTTCAAAAACAATTATTGCCAACAAGCCGTCTGTGGACCAACACGGGCAAGTTTGATGACGGGTAAACGTCCCGATTATACCCAAATATGGGATTTGAAAACACGGATGCGGGACATCAATCCCGATATTGTCAGCATACCGCAATATTTTGTTAGTCAAGGTTATTCAACGCAAGGCATTGGCAAAGTGTATGACCCGCGTTGTGTGGATAAAGACAATGACAAGCCCTCGTGGAGCGTGCCTTATTATAAAACAAATAAAAAATATTACGGACAATACGATGAACCCACATTTGGTCGCTATCAATTGCCAGAAACAAAGGCTTTGGCAGAAAAATATCTGAAAGAAGCCACCGATAAAGGCAGGAATAAAGCCGATGCAAACGACTACGCACAAGCTAAGGTGAAGCCGACAACTGAAAGCGCAGATGTACCAGACTATGCTTATAACGACGGTGCAAATGTTTTGCAAGCCAAAGACATTTTAACTCAATTGAGTAAAAAAGCAGAACCCTTCTTTTTTGCCGTGGGCATTGCCAAACCCCATTTGCCTTTTGTTGCGCCTAAAAAGTATTGGGATTTATACAAAAGAAAAGATATGCCGATTGCACCTTTTCCCCAAAAAGCTAAAAATGCGGTTGATGTTGCTTATCACAATGCGGGTGAAATACGTGCCTACTCGGATATTTCACCGCTCACGGCTTCTACGAAACAAAAAGATATAGGTTTAACCTTGCCAATTGACAAACAAAAAGAACTCATTCATGGGTATTATGCAGCCGTGTCTTATGCCGATGCCCAAGTTGGCATTTTGTTAAATACTTTGGATTCATTGGGTTTAACAAAAAACACCATTGTTGTTTTATTCGGCGACCACGGTTGGCATCTCGGCGACCACAATCTTTGGTGCAAGCATACCAATTTTGAAGAAGCCACTCATGCCCCTTTAATTATTTCGACCCCCTCAGTATCCGCCTCAAAAACAACATCGCCAACTGAATTTGTTGATATTTTTCCAACGCTTTGCGAATTAACAGGTGTGCCTATTCCAACTTATTTAGATGGTAAAAGCCTTGTGCCTTTGATGCACAATCCAAAAGCAACTTTTAAAGAATATGCGGTCAGTCAATATCCAAGAAGTGGCACGGAAACAGAAACGGCAAGACAAGGGTATGCCGCTGCAAAAGTCATGGGTTATTCTATCCGAACAGACCGTTACAGATATACCGTTTGGATGAAAGATTTTAGAAGCAATCAACCTTTTAAACAAGATTTATTAGTCGGCAGCGAATTGTATGATTACGAAAAAGACCCCAATGAAACAGTCAATGTTGCCAATGAGAAATCGTATGCAGGGGTGTCAAAAGAGATGCACCAAAAGATGTTGGCGTATTTTAATACACAAGTAAAAGGTGTGTTGCGCTATGAAAAAGACATTCAAGCCTTTGAAAAATTGGATAAAACGGAGACTTATTCGCCCAATGCCATATTGGTTGCAGGCAGTTCTTACATTCGTTTATGGACGACTATTAAACAGGATTTAGCCCCGCAAGAGATTATTCAACGGGGATTTGGTGGCTCGAATGTGCAGGATATGTCCTATTTTGTTCGGCGTATTGTCGCACCGCATCCAAAGGTAAAAGCAATTGTTTTTTACACAGGCAGTAATGATATTACAGGTACGGACAAAGACAAATCACCGCAAGCTGTGTTAGATACCTTTAAATCTATTATGAAAATGGTGCGTGAAACGCATCCAAATACGCCTATTTATTGGATTGAAATTTCACCCAATGAACGCCGTTGGGCAGTATGGGATAAAATACAAGAAGCCAATCGGTTATTTAAAGAATATGCCAGTCAAACAGCTAATTTACATATCATTGGAGCCGCTTCGAGTTTGTTAAATGAAGACGGTAAACCCAACGCAAAATATTTCAAAGACGATAAATTGCACCCCAACGAAGCGGGTTATCGGGTGTGGGCAGAGCCGATAAAGAAAGCATTGCAAAATAAGTGACGAAGGGAAAAATAGACCCCCCTCAGTATAAAAGCATTTTTACAGGCATTTCAATCAAACCATTTGCTAAAATTCAACGAATGAAAAACGTTTTAGTCATTATTATCTGCCTTTTGTCACACGCCTTGTATGCCCACAACGGCAGCGAAACGCACACGACTTTAAAAGAATGGTCTATTTCATCTGAAAACAAAACCATCAAAGCCTCTTTGATGATGCTGAAAGACAAGACCGTTTTTTTAGAAAATGAGCAACACACGGTTGTTAAATATCCTTTATCGGCTTTGAAATTGGACGACCAATTGTATGTTATTCAAAAATACAAGCAAATTGAAAAATTGAACACCCCCTCAGTATTGACCACTCAAAAAGCGATAAATTGGGAGATTTTGCTGTATAAAAATTGGGGGTTGAGTATTTGGCTTTTATCGTTGTTAATGACTGTTTCTATGGTTAAATTGTATCGAAATAAGATTGCCCACAAACTGGCTTATTATGGCATTTTAGTAGGAATTACGGGCTTTTTTTTCAGTTTTATGCCTAAACCGATACTGGGAACTGACCCACTTTTTATAGATTCCGCTTTCACACCTTTCAAACCAAAAGTCAAAACCCGTTGGGATGCCACTTATTTTTATGTTGAAAATTTGGGACTGCCCAGCCACCAAATGATGGTTGGTATTACGGCTTGGCAACAACAATTTCCTATTCCACAATGCTATGTCGGTACAAATGCGTGGAGTATTCCCTTAAATCCAGTTATTGCTGCCACGCCTACGCCCACGAAAACCAATTTTTTCAAAGGGGCGGTTGCCCTCGCTGCCAACGGGATTCCGATTTTTAATGCCTTGAATAATAGAGGAGAAGACGCTTATTTGATTGGTGAGTTAGACAAATTTGGTGGACATTGTGGCAGAGCCGATGATTACCACTACCACATCGCCCCCCTCAGTCTGGACAGTATTACTGCCGATATTTTGCCCGTTGCGTTTGCCTTAGATGGCTTTGCCGTTTATGCCACCAAAGAACCCAATGGGACACCCATGACGACTTTGGATGCCAATCATGGACATTATTTAAATGGTGTTTATCATTATCATGCCACCTTGACCTATCCCTATGTAGTTGGCAATATGGTGGGTGTCGTCACAAAAGATGCCAGTGACCAAATCATTCCACAAGCCCAAGCAAAACCAATCCGACCTGCTGGAAACCCTCTGAATGGGGCAACTATCACGGACAATCAAGCGGTGGGTACAAACGGTTTTAATCTGACTTATAAATTAAACAATCAGAATTACAACGTCAATTATAGTTGGACAAATGCGGGTGCTTTTACCTTTAATTTCATTGCGCCGACTGGCACCACAACGTCAAATTATGTGGGTCAAATTTGCGCTATAACATCTCCTACCCATGAAATAAAGGTTGATGAAATGCGGATTAAAATCTATCCAAATCCTACAAAAACGGGTTTTTCATTGGATTTAAGTAGCCCTTTTAATGTGAATGATGTGAAAAAAATTTCCATTTTTGATGTGAACGGGCGTTTGATTTCTACAACAAAAGAGTATAAGCCTTTTATTGAAACACCCCATTTTAAGGCAGGGGTCTATTTTGTTGAAATTCAGTTTTCTACGTCGAAATTGACTAAAAAATTGATTGTACAGTAGGAATAAAAACACCTATTTTTTTTTCAACACATAGGCACATAGGACACATAGTTTGTTGATTTTCAACCTTCTATGTGTCCTATGTGCCTATGTGTTAAAAAAAAAACATCAAATTAACGGTAAAAAAAAAACAGCATGAATAAGAAATTTTATAGTGTCTTCACACTTTTTATAGCGTTTTACATGGTCGCAACGGCACAAAATCAAAAACCCGTTGACTTTGTTTATCCCCTATTAGATGCGGCAAATTCCAGATGGTTTTATTTTAATTCTGCCACAAGACCCTTTGGTATGGTCAATTTGAGTCCCGACAACAGTTACACAGGTGATTGGGGTTCAGGCTATCGGTACAACAAAGATTCTATCAAATTTTTCAGCCATATTCATTGTTGGCAACTGTCGGGTGTGCCTGTGCTGCCTGTAACGGGTGCGTTTATGGGCGCAAAAGGACCTGAAGTGTATGGTTCTCCTTTCAAACATTCGACTGAAATTGTAAAGGCGGGTTATCACAAAGTTCAATTGGATAAATACAATATTCAAGCGGAATTGACCAGTACAACCCGTGTTGGCTTTCATCGTTATACTTTTCCTAAAACAAAAGAAAGCCATATTCTGATTGATTTATCCGTTGAATTAGGTCCTTCTGATACAAAAGAAGGCTTTGTTAAAAAGATAAATGACCGTGAATTGGTGGGCTATGCCGTCATGTCGCCCACAAGACGCCGACCCAAACCCGTTGAAGTTTTCTTCGTCATTCAATTTGATAAACCCTTTACAAGTTTTGGCGGTTGGCAAAATGGTCAAAAAATAGCTGTTTCGGATTCGATAAAAGGGGCGAGAATTGGGGCTTATGTGTCCTTTCCAACGCATCAAAAAGAGAAAAGATTGATGAAAGTTGCCCTTTCTTACGTCAGCATTGAGCAAGCCCGATTGAACTTAAAAACAGAATTACCGCATTGGAATTTTGATAAAATTGTCCGTGAATCAAGCGCAGAATGGAATAAAGCGTTAAGCAAAATAGAAATAAAAGGCGGCACTTATACAGAGCGTTCCCGATTTTACACCGATTTGTGGCATAGTTTACAAGGCAGGCGCATCGTCAATGATGTCAATGGACAATATTGTGATAGAACAGGCAAAGAGAAAAGAACAGGACAAATTCCGCTAAATGCCCAAGGAAAACCCCAATTTAACCACTACAATTCCGATTCTTTTTGGGGCGCACAATGGACACTCAACACCTTATGGGACTTGGTGTATCCGAACATAACAGAAGAATTTGTCAATTCGATGTTGTTGATGTACAAAGATGGTGGACTCATTCCCCGAGGTCCCGCAGGTGGCAATTATAC
>JAYUQN010000271.1:0-2017 GCA_043756725.1 Saprospiraceae bacterium | reverse complement strand
CGGGTAAAAATCCTTAGCTTAATGGCATTGGACTTTAGTCCGTGCTACGTTCTAAGTAAAATTTTAAAAAAATCAAAAATTTCGCCTTAAATTGACATGACTTTACAAGATTTTTTCAAAGTGTTGGGTGAAAACCCTAATTATGTGTTGACCTATTTCGGCTTGATAGTCATAACGGCTTTGCTCGCTGGCATTTTAGGTAAAAGCGAAGGACATCTTTCACCGTGGCGCTACCTCTATGCAGCCCTCATTTATCTGGTGTGCATACCCGGCATCTTTGCCGTGACGCTCAATATTTACCTCTTTTTATTTGAACGCAACCAACGGAGTATTTTAGAATACGATATTTTGAGCCAAATAGTGCCTATTTTGGCGATGATATTAACGCTTTTTATCATTGGGCGCAATGTTTCTTTTAGGGCAATCCCCGGTTTTGATAAAATATCGGGCTTGATGACCATGATAGCCGCTACCTTTGCTTTTATGTGGTTTTTGGACAGAACGCATATTTATGTGTTCTCTTATATCCCTTTTTGGCAAGCTATTTTAATATTTTTAGGGTTATTTCTGATAATTCGCTTAACTTGGTCGCGCATGTTTAAGGCTTCGACACCCCCTCAGTATTAGGGTAAAAAATTCATCATTAACACATACAAATTTAAAAAAAATGAACCGTTCTGGATTAAATATTAGACTTCTTTTAATGATTGGCGTCATAGGCTTTTCTGTTTTATCTTACTTTATGAAAAGCTCGGTTAATCCTATTACTGGTGAAACGCAACGGGTGGATATGACACCTGAGCAGGAGGTGGCTATGGGTTTGCAAAGTGCGCCTCAAATGGCTGCAGAATTTGGGGGTGAATATCAAGACCCAAAAGTGCAAACGGCTATCAAGCAAATTGGAATGAAATTGGTGAATGCTGGAGGATTGAATACGTCACCCTATCGTTTCGATTTTCATGTATTGGCTGACCCTGAAACGGTCAATGCGTTTGCACTGCCAGGCGGGCAAATTTTTATCACTGTGGGTTTGTTGAAACGCCTTGAAAATGAGCATCAAATAGCAGGCGTTTTAGGACACGAAATAGGTCACGTAGTCAATCGTCACTCTGCTGAACACATGGCAACACAAAATATGTGGCAAGGCATTGTACAGGGCGTAGCAATGGGATCTGATATGTCGGGTGCTCAAATTGCCTCTGTTGTTGCCAATATGGTCAATATGAAATATGGACGAGAAGACGAGTTAGAAAGCGATAAATATGGCATACACTTTATGCACGATTCGGGTTATGAGCCTGAAAATATGATTCGGGTTATGGAAATTTTGAACGAAGCCAGTGGTGGTAAAAAGGGACAAAGTGATTTCAATAGTTCTCACCCCAGTTCTGAAAATCGAATTATTAAAATTAAAGAGGAATTAGCTATTATTAAAGGGAAGAAATAATAATTTTAAGTAACCCTGATTGAAAAAGCCTTAAAATACCCCCCTCAGTATTTTAAGGCTTTTTGCATTTTTTCTTTATTTCTTCTCCAATCTTTTCACCCCTTCCAACGCCTTATCATAAGCCGAATTAAACTCTAAGGCTTGTTTATAATCTTTCAAAGCCGCAGCCTTATCCCCTCGTTTTTCAGCGATAAAACCCCGATAAAAATAGGCTTTGTAAAAAGTAGGCGCTTCGTGAGTTACAATGTTGAAATGATAGTAGGCTTGGTCAAGTGAGTCACTATCCAAATAAAGTAAGCCCATATTAAAAAGTGCATTTTCATAACGGGGGTCAAGGGCTAATATTTTTTTATACTCGGCAACAGCCTCTTTCAGTTGGTTTTTAGTTTGAAAATAATAAGCTTTTGCCATGTGCGCATTGAAATCCAAAGAGTCTAAAGTTAAAGCATTGTCAAAATATTTTAAGGCAATGGGATTGCCCTTGTTGGTATAAATTTTACCCAATTCTATGAAAGCATCTTTATTATCCGAGTCCAAATCAACAGCTTTTTGAAAGGCAATGGTGGCTTT
>JAYUQN010000270.1:0-2018 GCA_043756725.1 Saprospiraceae bacterium | reverse complement strand
AACTCGCTGATAATAAGCATTATACGTATCCAGATATTCTTTTAACCTGTGACGAAAGGGATTTAAAAGACAGGTATATTAAGCGGTATCCTTCGCTGATAGTTGAGGTTTTATCTGAATCAACTTCCAACTATGACCGTGGTGACAAATTTATTGCCTATCAAAAAATCCCTTCGATTCAATATTATTTACTCGTTGAATCTCGCTGGCAATGCGTTGAACTTTACACCCGCACAGAACAGGAAGATGTTTGGACGTATCAAATTTTTACAAAATCTACCGACACCTTACACTTTCCTAAGCTTGATTTTTCATTGCCTTTTTCAGATATTTATGAATTTGTCAATATTCCATCGAAACTTTCCAAACTTATATTGAGTGCTTCTGATGAGAATGATGAATGATGAATTGCATACCTTTGGAATTCAATTCATCATTTATCATTTCCTTAGCATCCTAATTCAAATTAAAATTAATTTGGCTGAGGTATATACCTTAAATAAGGTCTTTTAATATCCGCTTCCACACCATACTTCGCCTTTATATCCTCTGTTGCCACAGGCAAT
Organism: Saprospiraceae bacterium; assembly: GCA_043756725.1. Classification (GTDB taxonomy): domain Bacteria; phylum Bacteroidota; class Bacteroidia; order Chitinophagales; family Saprospiraceae; genus JAAFJT01. The sequence continues at coordinate 1,452 of JAYUQN010000270.1, read as the reverse complement.
GTTACAATAACATCATCTCCTTGTTGCCAATCGGCAGGTGTAGCCACAGCAAACTTCGCATTGAGTTGTAAAGAATCCAAGACGCGCAACAATTCTAAAAAATTGCGACCAACTGACATCGGATAGGTCAAAGTCAATTTCACCTTTTTATCTGGTCCGATTACAAAGACCGAACGCACTGTTGCTTTTTCACTGGCATTGGGGTGAATCATATCGTATAATTCAGCCACAACCCGGTTTTCATCGGCAATAATGGGGAAGTTCATATTCACATGGTTCACTTCTTCGATGTCTGGAATCCACCGATTATGTGACTCCACATCATCCACAGAAACCGCTATAACTTTGCAATTGCGTTTCTGAAATTCGCCTTTCAACAAAGCCGTTTTTCCCAATTCGGTGGTACAAACGGGTGTGAAATCGGCGGGATGTGAAAAAATAATACCCCACGAATTGCCGAGCCATTCGTGAAAATCTATTGCACCTTCGGTGGTGTTTGCTTCAAAATTTGGTGCGGTATCGCCTAATCTAAGTGCCATAATTAATTGATTTTTAATATGTTAAAAATATATTATTAATTAAAATTATTTTTCTATCGGTAAAATTTCTTTCGTAAAATGTTCTTTCCTTTTAGGCTTAGAAAACTTTTCAGCATTGTAAGCCTTTGACTTGCCTCTTGGAATTGACCTTTAATGCGGCAATTTATTTTGAAAATACCCATAAACCCAAGCTCCTGCAATCGCACTCAATAAAGTTACAGCAATTACAGGAAAACCTGCCCCAATTTGAGCATACAACGGACCTGGGCACGCCCCCGTCATTGCCCACCCGAAACCAAACATCAAACCACCAATCCACACACCTTTGTGCATAGGTTTTTCAACAAATTCAATTGTATCACCTTGTAGCGTTTTCACTTTGAAACGTTTCAACAACCAGACAGAAATAGCAGCAACCACAACGGCTGTACCAATAACACCATACATGTGAAACGCTTGAAAACGGAACATTTCCTGTATCCGAAACCATGAAATAATCTCTGCTTTGACGAATACAATACCGAAAAATGCGCCAATCACGCCATATTTCAAATTACCAACAAAGTCTTCCACTTTTGAAGCCCTGTTTAAACCTTCTGTTTCAATTAATAGCTTGTCCATTTTGAAATGCAAATTTAAGGTGTTTTTATTAATTTTACAAATTCTATCTATTAAGTAGAATTAAATTTTTAATAAGATGGGTAAAACAAACCACGTTGCAAAAATGCCACCCAGCATAAAGCAAATTGTGGCTATTAAAGAAGGCAGTTGAAAATTTGAAAGCCCCGTTATCGAATGCCCCGATGTGCAACCACCCGCATAACGTGTACCAAAACCGACTAAAAAACCACCCAATACCATGAAAATGAACCCCCTCAGTGTAAAAAGACTTTCAAGGTTAAAAAGGTCAGTT
>JAYUQN010000269.1:0-2019 GCA_043756725.1 Saprospiraceae bacterium | reverse complement strand
TGAAATTGCCGTTGATAAGCCATTGATACTGAGGGGTATCCCCTCCGTTTTTTACAGTGGTTGTGAAACTTACTTTTTCACCTGCACAAATATTTTTTGAAGTAGCGGATAAAGCAATTTCGGGTAAATCTGATTTTTCAACTGGAAAGTCTAATTCGTTGGAAATCAAAGATTTAGGTGCTGCACATTGTTCGGAGGAAGTCAGCCTGCACGTAAATTTGTGAAATCTACTTTGAATGGGTATGGTATAAGTATCGCCCATTGCCACAACGGTGCTATTCAACATCCACTCCAATTTCGGGTTTGTGCCGCTATTTTGATAAGTCGCTTTCATGGTTGTTAAATCACCTTCACAAAACGGTTGATTTTGTGAAACGATGTTGACACTGAGGGGGAGTAAAGGTTTCACTTTTACGGTTGCTTCTTCACTTGTAACTGTTATATTGATATCGTTGCGAACAACACATTTATACAAACCTGAATCTGAAAGTGCGATATTGTCAAATTTTAAAGAATCGGTTATGGCATTGGGAATAGCAACATCGTTTTTATACCATTGAAAATAAAGAGGTTGAGAGCCTGTGACGGTTGTTTTCAACATCACTTTTTCCACAGCACAAACCGTACGGCTTTGGGGTGAACTCAAAACTTGTGGCGGGAATTGCACAGAAGGATTGAACTCCCAAACGCCAATGTCAACAACATTGCCTATCACACGCGGTAGGCTATCGGGGTCAAGTTGAATATTAGCCATTGCTATTGCCGTATTTGAACCCGCATTGATAGCAGGTGAGCTGGGTAAAAAGCGAAAATCGCCATTATCAGCATCCACAAACAAAGGATTTTGGTTGTAAATCATGCCATCTTTGCACGTCACACCCTCACCAACGCCACTGTGTATGGTGGAACAATTGGGTGCATCAACAATAGAGTAGGAGATAGTAGGTGTGCCATTAATATTGCGTAGGATGGGACCTGTGGGCGCAATATTACCCCAAATAATGCAATTGGTAATGAGTGGTTTTGCTGTGCCTGTTGGTTTCCCCGTTAGGATATCTTCTCCTGCATTGGCATAAACACTACCCCCTGTATTGGCTTGATTTTTATAAAATATGCAATTGGTAATAGTCGGGTTGCTGTTGCCATTTTCAGAACCCAGACAATAAATACCTGCAGCAGAAAATGATTTATTTGCCCAGAAAAGGCAGCCTGTAATTGTGGGTGTGCATATTCCTCCCTTGCCGAGGTTATAAATAGCGGCACCATAATAATTAGGCGTTTCATTGCGGATAAATTGGCAATTGATAAAAGTCACTTCATTGCGCCCTAATTGTCCATCCGACAGTACGGCTGCACCCGAGTTGTTAGCCCGATTGTCCATGAAACGACAAAATTCAAAACGGGCAAGGCAAATGCCATTATAGACACCCCAATTGCACACACCTCCGCCACCACTTCCTGAATAATTATTCAAAAATTGGCAATTTTTAAAAGTGCTGGAACAAAAACCATTGAAACCACCATTGTTGAATACAGCACCTCCTAAGCCGACCGCAGAATTAGCTGTAAAAATACAATTGATTATAGCAGGGTTTGCAAATCCACCTGACCGACCATCTAAATAGATAGCACCGCCACTGGCATAACGTTCACTGGGCGAAGTTGTACTATCAGCATTGCCTCCTGTGATGGTAAAGCCTTCAATGACGGTTTCATAACTGACATTGCGGAGGTAAAAAATATTGTAAGAATTGCGAGTAGCGCGTCCATCGCCATCAATATCGCCTGTAAGAATTGTCTTGTTCTTCTGCCAATTGCGTTGCGCCAATTGGGTTTCAGTACCCGCAAACCCGCCATAGAGGGCTACGCCATTAGGCAATTCAAACGCTAATCTGCGGTCATTTTCAGCACAATTGCTACAGTTCGTAGGCGAATAAGTGCCTTTTGCGACCCAAACTTGTGCGCCATATCCCGCAACATTAAGGGCTTGGCGCAAGTCCCCTCGCGCTTTTTCCCAAG
>JAYUQN010000268.1:0-5173 GCA_043756725.1 Saprospiraceae bacterium | reverse complement strand
AGAAATCGCCCGACGATGCTGCTGAGTCCATAAACGGCTGTTTGACCCGCTAATTTTTTTAGAATTGACATGAACTTACTTTGATTCTTTAAATTGAGGTAAGAACTTAGCCGTATGACGGACTTCAGTCCGTCAATGTTTAAATCTCACAGAAATACAGTGTGTACTATTTTTTAAATAAAATTAGCACAATTACTGAGATATTGACGGACTGAAGTCCATCATACGGCTAAGTAATTACAAATTGAGCGTAAAAGAAATCAAATTTTTGATGATAATTTAATTGTGACACTTAATTTTTTAGAAGCGTAGGGGGATAAAATAAAGGGGTTTTAATTTTTTTTTCAAAAAAATCAAAACCCCTTTATTTTACCTTCTTAAAGCTTGCATTTCACGGTAAAAAAGCCTTAATAACCGCCACCAAATCGGCATTATCTGCCAAATGAGGCTGCCAGTCAAAAAGTGTTTTGTGCATATCATAATCGCTTTGCAAGGTTTCACCGAGTTTATATAAGGCTTCCTTTTTTTTACCCATTTCATAGAGACAAGCGATGCGACAATACTCAATTTCAGTGCCACCTGCATACATATCAGCTTTATCAAGGACACGCATAGCCGATTTCAACTGACCAATATTGATAAGAAAATAGGCATAACGCAACCAGTAAGTGACATCGTCGCAACCAATATTGGCTGCACGGCGGTAGCTTGAGAGCGCATTGGCAAGTTGATCCGTTTGAAAATAAACATCCGCCAAACCCGCATGATAATCTTCTCTATTGTTGCTCAGTTTTATAGCTTTTTTATAGGCGTCAATAGCCTGTGCCCATTGTTGCAAAGAGTTTGCACATTCTCCAATGTGATAATACGCATCTGAATCGCTTTTATCGAATTCTAAAACACGTTCATAAAAATCAATGGCTACTTTATAGTTGCCCAATAATTGATGGCAATAACCCAAAGGCAACAACAACTCAGGCGTTTCAATAGTATTAAAAATAGCGACTTCATAGACCAATCTGGCGCGCTCAAAATCCCCCATTTCTAAAAGCAAATCGGCGGCTTCTAAATAAGCCATTGTGCATTGCTCGTTGATTGCAAAGGTGAATTCAAAAGCTTCCACAGCTTCATGGTTTTTGTGGAGACCTCGAAATGCCATACCTATGTTGAGCCAAGCTTGCCAATTGTAAGCATTTTTATCAATCAACTTATTATGAAAAGCAATACTCTGGGTATGATAACCACATTTTTCAACCAAAAAAAGCATTTTCATATACCCCTCAGTATTATCAGGATTTGAGACTAAACACCGCCGTAAGGAACGGAACATAGCGGGTTTATCTTTCAAATCTTCATAAATCAAAGCTTCTGTCAAAAAGATTTCAGACAGCTCCGTTAAGTTTGTTTGACTTTTCAATTGGTCTAAAACTTCTAAGGCTTCCATAAATGCACCTTTAGCAGAAAGCAATTCGGCGCGCAAAATGCGCAGATTGACATTGCAAGGCGCAAAGATTTCTGCTTGCTCAATTGTGACAAGACATTCGTCTATCATATTACGATTGAGCAATAATTCTGCTTTGCGCAGGTACAAATCCGCTGAAAAAGGATGTTGAGTGATAGCGGCTTCCGCAAGGCTCGTTGCCTTGTGCCATTGACCACCATTTTCGAGCAGGTCTATCATGTCCATAAAGACCGCTTCCTCATGGAAGGATACCGCTCCTTTTTGTGACATTACCTCGTACTCGTTCAAGAGGTGTTCTAATTGATTTTGATGTCTCACTTTTTGGTGTCTCATGTGTGTTAAGGATATTTACTTTTTATAAAGATACATCTTTTACGCTAAGGGTGCATATCTTTTTTTAAAAAAAATCACATCTAAACAAGTAATAAAGTGTTGTAAATCACTCAATTGTGAGGTAAATAATTGATTTTTATTTATTTATAAACATCATTATTTTTAATGGGTAGAAAAAAAAATCTGATTTTAAGATAAAAAAATATTTTTACAATAACCAAAAACAAGTAAGTTTATTTTACCATATTACTGTTATTTTGTGACAGAGACTTTGGTATTGCCTCCACTGAAAAAGGTCTGAGGCTTAACGCTATCAGACCTTTTTTAGTGAAATTATGCTTTTACACAGGCTTAATATCTTAGCAAGATTGTCTCTTTAATTGCCTTGTTTCAGTTGTTTGCGCTCTTGCTTATTGTCTTTCAAGCGTTTCAACAGTTCGGTTCTAAAATCTCGTTCGGCAACGTAGAGTCTGGAAATCTTTTTCACGGAAATTACTTTTTTCAGTTTTTGATAATATTCTTTTTTTAAGTCCAGTTCGCGCGCTTCTTTGTCAAACTCACCCAATATCGCTTTTTCAGCTTCGGCATCTGTCATATCCATCATAGATTTTTCAATTTTTTCAAGCCTAATCTGCTTCAATTTTTCGGTGTATTGATTATAAATGGGCCAAAATTGCTGCGATTCTTCGGGCGAAAGGTCGAGCCGTTGGGTAATGAAAGCAATGCGTTGCGCTTGCATTTTATCATGCAATCTGCCGCCTTGTGGTTGCGTAAACACATTGTGCGCAAAGGTTAAGGAAACTATTAAAAAAAATATTTTTTTCATGTTCTTAAAATAAATTATGTGTGAAACAAAGGATGTTAGTAGTGAGTAAGTTAATTGGTTTAAAACCAACCAACTTACCAACTAACTAATTTATGTGATTATAACTTACCATTTATATTGTCCAAATCTTTTTCATCAAGATGTTCATTCAGATACAGTTCAACTTCATTATCTGACATTTCAGTGAAAATAGTACCCCCCTCAGTATCAGAAGCCGTTATGCCATTTTCAGCCAATAAGTCTTCTTCAAAATCATCAATATTGTCTTTTATGTAATCGTGAATGTCTTCGCTTGATATTTCAGTAAGTGTTTGCGGCATCGTATTTTCAGGTTGTTTCATGTAAAACCAAGTGCCTACCGCCACTATCATAACAGAAGCCATTGCTATTGCCCAACGGGGTTGCATTAAAGCTGAAACCCATTCGCCGATTTGTGCAAAAATGCTTTTTTTAGCTTGGTACTGTTTATAAACAGGAGCGGCTACGGGTTGTGTTTTTTCCAACACACGGTCAGCCAACGTATCAAAATAAAATTTGGGCGTTTTAAAAGGCTGTAGCTTACCGTTGGCATCGGGATGTGCCTTTTTCAAGTCTGCTAAAAAAGGGGATATGTCGCGCAATTCATGTTCTATATCTTCTTTCATGTTCTTTTATTTAAACTATTGATTTTCAAGCTTGGCACGAAAGAGGGGCAGTTTTTGATTTTGTTTTTATTAAAAATTTTCAATTTTTAATAAAAACAAAATCAAAAACTCTCTTGAGTTCTAAAACGCCAAACTAATTCCTAATTAACCTATTTCAATACCTTTAAAAAACGCTTCAATTTTCTTAACGGCATGGTGATAAGAGGCTTTTAATGCCCCCACCGAAGTACCCATCACTTCCGACATTTCTTCATAAGGCATTTCATCGAAATAACGCAAATTGAAAACAGCTCGTTGCTTATCGGGCAAAACCGCCATGGCTTGTTGCAATTTCAGTTGAATGTCGTCGCCATCAAAAAACACATCTGCTTGCAAACGATGGGCTATATGTGCTGTTTCTAGGCTATCCAATGTATCCGTTTCTTTCCGATTTTTAGTGTTCAAAAACGTTATCGCTTCGTTGGTGGCAATGCGGTAAAGCCAAGTAAAAAGTTTGGATTTGCCTTCAAAACGTTCAATATTGCGATAAACCTTGATAAACGTATTTTGAATTACATCATCTGCATCGTCATGATCCATAACCAACCGTCTTACGTGTCGGTATAAGGGTTCTTGATACTTTTGCATCAAGAGCCTAAACCCGCGCTCATAAGCCGTTTTTTCACTGAGCAATGACAGGATGTCGTCGTCTGTCGTTTCCTTCACGTTTCTCGATTTTGGTAATTTGACTGAAAAAAGCTGGAAAGGTTTAATTTGAAATGGACAATTTAAAAAGGACGTTGGGTAGATGACAATGGACAAATTAAAAATTGGTTTTTAATAAGGTTAGAATGCAGAACTACCCCCTCAGTATTTTCGCTAAAAAAAGAAAAAACGCCTTATTCTGGGCTATGAATAAAGCGTTTTTATATAACTGCAAAGTCCAAATTGCATTGCCATTAGCCGCTAAGAGTTTCTTGGATAAGAATCAAAATTGCCGTTTATCATTTTGAATAATTGGAAGTTCACTCTTCCCTTTCCTTATCAAGTTCTAATCTCATTTTTTGCACATACTCCACAGTAACACTTGCTATCAGTGCAATTTGTTCGTCTGTGAGTGGTACGATAGCTCTATTGAGCAAGATATTACGGACAAAGGTGTAATCCTTTTTGGCAGCTTCTTCTGCACGTCCTTTTTCGATACCTTTTTCTTCGCCTTTCCGGTAAAGCGTATCTGCTTCAAAATCATAATGTATAGGCATATCTTCAGCTATTTTAATTGTTAAATTTTCTATTTTTCTTAGCCTTGACAACATCATCAATTGGTTGATGTATTTTTTCAAGACCCTTTTATTTCTAACCAATTTTTTTAAATTTTCAAGGATTGTTCGCAACACCCTTTCTGCTTCATCGGGCGGATAATTCGCCAAAACTGCCATTAAAACCTCTTCGGGTATTTGTGAACTTAACAACTGATTCGTATCTAAAGTTCGGACATTCAGTAGGTCAAACCCTGTAAAAACCTCTTCGGGTTTCAGTTCTGTCCGCATTGTCGGTGATTCTGAACCTAAATATACGACAAAATGGCGAATTGGCAATTTATTTCTGCGTTGTGAGATACCGTGATATTCACCGACTCGATAAATCATTTCGAGATTATTACCACTCTCAAATTCAATGTGCAAAATGAAATGCTCTCCGGTATCGGTTATGATTTCGTAGAAAAAATCCATTTCCACTTCAACAGTGGTCTGCATTTTTTCTTTCAGCGGAATAGATTTTACAATTTTTACACCCAATCGTTCTTCTATCAAAGGTCGAAATATTTTTTCGACGATTTCTTTCATAATTTTATCAAAAGCATTGCCTTCTTTTTTAGGCGTTTTTGCTTTGGGTTTTCTTGGTGTTGGTATTTTACGTGTAGCCATT
>JAYUQN010000267.1:0-2022 GCA_043756725.1 Saprospiraceae bacterium | reverse complement strand
ATATCAAGATAAATACTTCGGCTACCACGGCTACTTGGCTCTTTTTTATCTACGTCAATCTTCCGTTTACTATTTTTTTCGCATACCTTTGTTTCCATTATCCGCTAATTTTTTGATACTTTGTGATTTGAACACTCAAATATCAGAAATTTTAGCGGATTTTTTTCCTAACCCCACAATCCGTTAGTAACAGACTTTTTCCTAAATAATCATTTATAATAAAAAATGTCTTGCTGTTGATTATTAGCTGCTCTGATAGCCTTATTTAAGCCGCCAAAATAAATGTTTTTAGTTGTAATTGATGCGTTTTAATAATAGCGAGTGCTTTAGAGCCAGGAATAGACCAAGCCATACCTTTTTTCTTTTGTCGATTAGCGACAATAATATCGTTAGCTTTTTCACATCTGCCACTACCAATAGTTTTTCCAGCGAGTTGCCGCGTATAGTAATCAATAATTTCAGATTGATGTTTTTGGATATATCCGACGAGTTCCTCTAACTTATCTTGATTTTTGACCTCTGTAATTTGCGCCAAATAATTAAGCGCTTCTTCTGCTTTACCTCTCCAAAGTAAAGCACCTAAATCTTTGATATATAGCTCTTTAAGCGTTTTGTTTATGGCAATCATCGACATTAAGTTTTTAACTTTAAGGCGTAAGTGATACCAGTCTAAAATGATAACAAGGCGCGTTCCAAACAATTCTTGTAAGGTAATACGAATCGAACGTGCACCATCGGTAATCGCCACAATTGGCAATTGACGGTTTGGATTTTGAGCCAAATACAGTTGCCGAATTGTATAATAAATAGCTAATTTAATTGGATAGGTCACTTCCCCTCTTTTATTAATACCTTCTGTGAGCGGGCGATAAAGTGGCTTGCCCTTTTTATCGGTTTTTATAGCATCATCCAATTTTGTAGCACCTTCTGAATCTGTTACCATTGTTTTGTTGGCTATTTGAGCCCCTTCTTCAACAGTAGGAGAAGTTTTACCAGTTTGCTCCTCAAGACTTATCAAGACCACTGTTGTGTCTATTCGCTTGACATCTGTTTTAATCCGATCCACTTTTTTATGCGGTTTTTGGGCTTTTACGCCAACATCATCCATCATTAAAATCACTTCGCCCGCTTCTTTATCATAGATATTTATGTCTTCTTGAACAGATATCGTTAAATCAGATTCTTCTGTTTTAATTCTACTTGAATCCCATAATTCACTTATTGACAAGGCTTTACGTAAGATGTATTTTTTAATGCCCCCATCACTTAGTATATGATGGCTCGTATGTGCCAATAGCAAATTGCTCAACTTTTGGTAGCCTAAGGAGGACACCCATTCTAACATAAAATTATCTAAACCTTCACTAAAATAGGGAGATTCTAAACCATTAACAAGCGTTAAATGGTTCGTCAACGAACCATCTAAGAGCATATACTGTTGATTGTCAACCTCATAAACGCCATGTAGGCTATGTACTTTTACGCGCTTAACGCCGTTTTTTTTTAATTAACAATTCTTGTGAAGCGTTTAAGGGCGATTGTTCTAATAAGATTTGTTCTAATTTCGGCAACATCGCTTTTTTTAACGAAACCACAAACTTCTCTATCGAACTCATTTGGACTAATTCACCTTGTTCGCCTAAATCTTCATAAACTATCGTTTCTTTTCCCGAATCATCAGTAAGTATTAATTTCGCTGTCATTTTTTAAATTATTGAGAATATTATTGTATTATTTTTTAGAAGTTCACAAGCTAACATGTTTTACTAACTTAGCAGCTAATAATCAACAGCAAGAAAAATGTACTGATTTTAATTCATTGATGAAAAGCAATTCGTGTAATTCGCAAAATTCATTTGAAATACGTGTTAAATACGTCTGTTTAACCCATTATTCGCATTTCATTATTCGATATTTCTATCTTTTCTCACATTTTCTTATACGACCCATACCATTTTCGCAAAATCTTCGCCGACAATTTACCTTGCGGCGTATAGTCGCGCTCGATATACCCTTCGTGCC
>JAYUQN010000266.1:0-2022 GCA_043756725.1 Saprospiraceae bacterium | reverse complement strand
CTCCCTCTACATTTTTTATCAGTTCATATTTTTTCTTATTTTAAAACCAGTTTTGCAATGGGTTTTATACCTGCTTGAATAGCTTGACGATACTGTTTGGAATTCGGAAGAATATGAAATCCGTTGGATTGTATCCAAACAAAAGGCGTTTGGCTTTTGGCTTTCAACTTGTTTATTTCAGGTGCATCGGAATTAAGCCAATCTTTTAGCCATTGTAATTTTTTTAAAACCGTACCTACTTCGTCGGTTTTTGCGCCATGTACTTCTACAAAAAACACTTCTTTTTTATAGCATAAAGCATAATCCCAACGATTTGACTGAGGATATTTTGTGGTTGTACACGAATCAATATCAACACTGCCAGAACAAGATGGCGTTTCTAAAAGCTCAATTTTATGGCTATTGCCGCTCAATCCTTTAAGGCCCGTTTGATAACAATGGGCAATATCGGGCGTTTTTTCAACCGCTGTTTTGAAAGCGTTAGCTTCCCTTTTTTTCATTTTACTCATTGGGCTGCAACAAGTTTAGAAATGATGTCGCTTGCTTTTGAGCTAAACGATGATAACCCACCCCATTCAGCAATAGCGATATCGTCATTACCTGCATCAAGACTTGAAATATCTTTTACAGAAACAGAATTATCAACCCTATTAAAATAGTAGGTCTTAATGGTTTTATGGGCTAAAATGCTGCTGAAAATATCTCTAACAGGAGCCGTAATTTTCATGTCAAATAAAGCGGCTAAAGATTTGTAATCGGCTTTATTGTGTTGTAAATATTTCACTGCCCACGCAAACTCTATCATCACGGGTGAATGTGTAGATATAATGACTTTATATCCTCGTTCCATTAAATCCATGACTTGCAATAAAACCGATTTAATGGCTTGTGGATGCAAGCCCATTTCAGGTTCTTCAATCACGACATATTTTATCTTGTCTCTTTGTGAAATTTTTGAAGGTGGGCAAAGCCAATAGAAACTCAATAATAAAGGCATAAATTCCTTTTGACCCGCACTCCAAGTCATAAACGGAAGACTCATGCCCCCTATATTCATTTTCAATTTTTTCACACCCGATTTGTCGTCAATCACCACTTGACCCTCATGGAAAATACTTTCTTTGAAGGATGTTTTCAATGAATCTTTTAAACTTTGACTTTGTGGGAAAATAGCCCCTTGTTTACTCAATCCATTTTGTAATAGCCGTCTCAATGTTTCGCTAAAATGCCGTAACACATAAGGCGTTGAGGGGTCAAACTCCATAAAATTTTTGGGTCTGCCATCAGCAATACTTAATATGCGTTGAGCTGGAATATAAAAAAGGGTTTCGTCTGTCTCTTTTAAGTCTTTTGGTTTAGGTGCTAAATATTTTTTATCAATAATTTCACCGTCAAAATGTATCTGTGTCTCTTTCTGCCAAATACCGTGCATACCTTCTCCAAAATAATGGTCAAGCACTTCATCTGGATTTTTACTCCACACAAAATTGTATTGTTCCAATGTCTTACGGATGTGTTTTTTATCAATTATCAGTTTCAATATTTGAATAAAAATACTTTTTCCACTCGCTTGGGGTCCCACTAATAAAGTCAAATCGCCAAAATTAACGTTAGCTTCTCTAATAGGGCCCAATGATTTTATCCTAAAATTATCCATTGCCTGAATTTTTATTCCACAAATATAAGCTACAATTATCAATTTTGGGGTAAAATACTGAGGGGGGGTAATTCCAGTTACTCTTCCCCCAAAAACGGATACCGATAATCTATAGGCGACACAAACGTTTCCTTAATTGTTCGAGCCGACAACCAGCGGTAGAGATTCAGAACCGAACCTGCTTTATCATTCGTCCCCGAAGCCCTTGCGCCACCAAAAGGTTGTTGCCCTACAACCGCTCCTGTTGGCTTATCGTTGATGTAAAAATTACCTGCTGCATGGCGCAATTTATCGAAAGCCAAATTGATAGCATAACGGTCTTTGGCGAAAATAGAACCCGTCAAAGCATAAGGAGATGTTTCATT
>JAYUQN010000265.1:0-5176 GCA_043756725.1 Saprospiraceae bacterium | reverse complement strand
TTTGGAGGATGGGATGATAATCAACACAAATGTTTTATTAGATAAAACTCAAAAAGAAATCGTCATTGTATCAAAGTCCACGCAAGAAGCGACTATGCGTGAATTTTTTGCAAAACATTATTTCCCTAAAGTCTCATTTAAACAATATGGTGATGCACTTTCCGACAATTTTGAAGGCATTATTGTTCTTGAAGATATGACAACTGGTTCGACTCCAGAGGAGGATATGGCAAATTATCTGAAAAAGCCTTTTCCTTATTTTCTATACTATGGTAGTGGTCAATTTCCAAAAAAATTACAAGACGAATATGATAAAGGTAGAAATAGGGTCTATTTCGCTAATTCTCCTTTTTCGCTCTACGCACGTTTGAAAGAACTTCTTGATTATATAAAATATTTCGGAAAGTAAAACAGATTAACCAATGAAAAAAATAACACTCCTTATCATTTTAATGACCTGTTGTCTTGTCGTTTTCAGCCAAGATACCTTAATGACGCAACAGAATTTCACTAAATTAGCGAAGAAAATAGAAGACGTTGAAAACCTGAAAAAAATGCTCGGTCTCATTGGTTTGGGTGGACTTAGCTTGATTGGCGTTTTGGGTTATATGATTTTTAGATTTAATAAATGGGCTAAAGAACTTATCCAAAAGAGATTGGAAGCGGTTACGACTTCCGTACAAAACGATTTTGCTAAAGTACGTTTGGCTGTTGTCTCCATAGACGGTAAAAAGCGGCAAGCACTTGTTGATAATTTGGCTAAAATTGGGTTCGATAAAGAAAGACTTGCTTTTCATTCCGTTAGAGATGCCTCAAATATTGACTCAACAAAAAACGAGTTTATCTTTTTTGACGATGAAAATAATAACCTCACGGAAGAACAAATTTCTTCAGTCATTGACTCTTTTGAAAGTCAAATTCGTTATTTTTATTATGGACCCAAAAAAGTATCCAATACACTATATGATCGATTGAAAATAGCGGCTAACTCAAAAGAGTTTTTAGAAAGCAACTTTTTAAAAGCGGTGAAATAAGGTGAAAATACTGAGGGGGTCTTGGTCATGTAGAGACGTTGCACTGCAACGTATCTACGCATAATCTCACGACACAAAAATAAACCTCACCCAATTACAAGGAAATTCCTATTTTTGCAAAGTATCTCACGACAATTGACAAAACTAAAAGGCTTTATCTATGAGCGTTACTTTAAAATTGGTGGACATAGAACTCCAGAACTTCCGTCTTTTCGACAAGATAAAAATCAAGTTTGATGATAAACTGACTGTCTTGATTGGCGAAAACGGGGCAGGTAAAACGGCATTGTTGGAAGGCATTGTCAAGGCTTTAATGTTTTATACCAAAAACATTAGGAACAATACAGTAACAAATAAATTTAGCGCTATTTATGCGCCAACCGATATTCGATACGGTACTGCTGAGATGCAAACAAGTTTGACGCTTTCATTTCAAAACGAACTATATACATGGCACATTACCCAAAATGACCTCAAGAAAAATGCTGTCTTATCGCCTTTGGATAGTTTAAACCGTTTTATAGATGCCATTCAAGTTTCGATAGCCGAACAATTGTCTATTATTGCTTTTTATCAAAATAGCCGCCTTTATACAAACGGACAAGCCCCAAGCACGAAACCCACACAAGCCAAAACCTTTACCGCTTTAGACAATGCTTTGGAAGGCGCAACACTCAATTTCAAGACTTTTGTGGACTGGTATATCTGGCAAGAACAAATAGAACTGTTTGATAAAACACAGACAAATACGGTTTTAAACACGGTTAGGAAAGCACTACTGGCTATATTAAATGACGATACAGAACATTATTTATACAAGAAAATTTATATAGACCCAACAGAGTTTAATAACCCACGCCTTATCATCGAAAAAGGTAATGATAAAGTAGAAGTCAATCAACTCTCATCAGGCGAAAAATCCCTATTCGTTTTAGTCAGCGATTTGGCAAGACGTTTAGCTTTAGCGAACCCCCTCAGTAAAAACCCTTTAGAAGAAGGTCAAGGCATTGTTTTAATAGATGAAATAGATTTGCATTTACATCCGCTTTGGCAACGCAAGGTGATACCGAAATTACAAAAGATATTCCCCAATATTCAATGGATTATTACGACACATTCTCCTTTTGTTTTACAAAATGTACCAAGTCATTCCGTCTTAGTTTTAGACAATGGTATCTTATACAGTTCTGAAGCAACACAAGGGCAAGATATTTCCTCAATCTTAAATGTGGTGATGGAAGTGCCGACAAACTTGTATAAAGAAGAAATCAAAGACATATACAAACAATTGGCTTTAAATAAGTTAGACCGTGCAGAAGCCTTGATTCAAGATTTAGAAGGAAAAGTAGAAGGTGAACTTTTAGAGTTAGAACAAGCCAAAACTCTTTTAGAAAAGAAACAACAAGTATTACTATGAAATATATCCTAAAAAATGATGAACCAACGGCTTTCATACATTGGAAGACTCAAGAACAAGACAATATTATTCGTCTCTATAAATCTGGTGACAGCGATGCTTCTTGGAGTCATTTACCATCTTCTATGCCTTCTCGTCCAGAAGAAGGCATTGTCTATTATTCTAAAAAACAACTTGCCGATGCTTTATTAGAAGAACAAGGCTTTATCTGTGCTTACTGTAATCGGGTAATAAACAACGACCTTTCAAAGTTATCTGAATTTGAAAACGCTCGTGACAGAGTTTGCAGTATGGAACACCTTGTTTCGAGAAAAGAGAATATTGAAAAAACTTTTGATTATAAAAACCTAACAGCTACTTGTAGAGGCGGTGAAAAAGTGCCCAAACCAAGACACACACATTGTGATAATAAAAGAGGTGCTAAACCTTTACCTTTTACACCCTTAGCCGAAGCCTGTGAAACGGAAATCATCTATCTACAAAATGGGATAATTATTGGTTTAACACCAAGAGCCGAGGAAGTGATAAAAATATTGGGTTTGGATATACCGCAGCTTGAAGAAAATCGAAAAATTGCCCTTCAAAAACGGGTATATGAGCCACAAGAAGACGGCACAGCTACACCTATTTCAAAAGATAGGGCTGTTCAAGAGTATAAGAATATTACTCAAAATAAACCTTATGTAGAGTTTTGTGGCGCATTAATGAGTGTTTTGAAAAATGAATTTATGATATAAAAATACTGAGGGGTACAATGTAGAGACGTTGCCTTGCAACGTCACTACGTTCCCGCCACCGCACCCACCAACCGCAAATACTTCCTATCATCTTTCCCTTCTCTGCCTTCGGGTAGATTGAAACCTTGAAAGTCGGGCTTCCTTGATGACGTTCGATAGTACATATAAACCCTTCTCTGCCTTCGGGTAGATTGAAACCAAATAACGGAAAGAAAAAAGTACTTTTTCATCTTAAACATATAACCCCTTCTCTGCCTTCGGGTAGATTGAAACAGCTTTGGGTTGCGATTGCAACGATTGCGATTAAGCATATAAACCCTTCTCTGCCTTCGGGTAACCCCCGACCCCAGAGGACTACCTAAAGGCGCTTTGGGAAGTGGGTTTATCTCTACTTTTACCAATATTAAACCCCTAAAGGGGCATTTTAAAAACTCACCTAAATTTTAAGCGAAACGTATGCTAAAGGGCTGTTAGAAGCGAATTAACTCGTATTTCACGAATATTTCACTTTTTACCCATTATATCCATTAAATGCCTATTTTTAAAAGAAATGTCGGCTATATAAAATCTCTTGTTATTTGAATGAATAAATGACATTAACAAAAAAATACATTCATAATTTACCCATTTCCCCTAAATTTTGTGTTGCGATGATATTTTAACCCAATGTGGCAATTTATTTGCAATTGTCTTACTGACTACTCTCCCTGTGTCTATTCACTTTTACCTTAGCTATAGCGAAACCATACATTTTATTTGGCAACTACTTAACTCATTTTACACCTATGAAAATTCCCACAAAACAATTTCAAATGTATAGGCTCTTTTGGGCAATGGGTTTGATAGGGTTAATACCTATTTTAGCGTTTACTTCTGCCTCCTCGGTTGCCGTAAAAGACCTTTCTGTCTGCTTCATTAATTCACCCGTTGCTGTTGATGATTCGATTGCGGTTGATGAAAATGCGCTTATCGTTTTCAACCCAACCCTCAACGATTCGCTCAATGGTCGGCTTGTCGGTTTGAGTATCGCTCATGCACCCAAACATGGGACGATTGGCTTTTCAGCCATTGACACCTTAATATATAAGCCCAATCCCAGTTTTTGTGGAACAGATACGGTGTGGTATGCTATCGCCAATGAATCCTATACTTTTGATACGGCTATGATAGTGGTGACGGTGCGGTGTGGTGAAATCCTTTTCAACCAAGTACCCGATGCGTTGGATGATGTTTATTCAGCTTACAAAAATACGCGAATAGACCTCTCTATTTTAGACAATGATAGCTTAAAAGGCGATTTTATTACCCCCCTCAGTATTGTGCAGTTTCCAACGCGTGGTGAGGCTTTGGTAGGCGAAAAGGCTATTTCATACTTCCCTCAAAATGATTTTTGCGCAGGCTACGATACTTTACGTTATGCGGTTTGCAATGTCTATGGGTGTGATACAGCAAGGGTGATTATCTATATCCATTGCACCGTTGATAATACCAACGCCAATCAACCTATTGCTGTTGACGACCGATTTTCAATGGAAAGAAATGCTTTTCATGTTTTCAGACCCACTTTAAATGATACCATCAAGGGCACATTGACAGGGGTAAGTATTGTGAAAGGCAGTAATAAGGGGTCGGTGGGTTTTGTGGGCATTGATACGTTGGTTTATATGCCTCAAATAGGTTATTGTGGTAGCGATACGATTAGCTATCGGGTTTGCAATACGCTGTTTTTATGCGATACCGCTACTATTTTTATAGATATTGACTGTACAAAAGATGATTCTACAAGGCTCACGCAGTTGCCCGACGCTGCGGATGATGAAGCCACGACGCTCGAAGCTCAAACGGTGACTGTCCCTGTTTTAGCGAATGACAATCCCAACGGCATCCTGTTAGCCCCCCTCAGTATTGTGCGTTATCCGCGCAAAGGAAGTGCCTCTATTACTATTAATGACATCACTTACACGCCTCTCAACGGGTTTTGTAATGGT
>JAYUQN010000264.1:0-2024 GCA_043756725.1 Saprospiraceae bacterium | reverse complement strand
CCTTTTTTTTATAGCCATCTTGATTGTCCCCATGTATTTGAGAAAAATTTAAACCTGTCATAACACTTGCCTTGAAACGGTTTTGGGCAACTAGCCCCCCCTCAGTAGGGAGGCAATAAAAGGCAACTAAAATAGTGGTGTAAACGTAGTTCATATCAAATATTTTATTTAAAATTGTATCGAAATTACAATATTTTTTTCACATTTCAAAAGGAAGTACATGAAAAAGAATTTAATTCTTGCTTTGTTTTTAAGTGTTGCCTATTTGGGTAGGGCGCAGCAACCTACCACAAGACCAGCAGACGGGCGTGTCAATTTTTTAACAAGCTCAGACCGCTTTCAGTACATCAATCCTTTTGATGACCGTCTGATTAATATGCGCGGAACTCGCTTTTTTTTTGACAGTATTTATCACCCCGGGGAGCTGCAAACAGCTAAAACCCTTTATACAACTGAACTTCAATACCGTTTTGACCAAATAGAACGCATGGTTCAAGTCAAGTTGGAGAGTGGCAAAGAGTTGTGGCTGAATGAAAAAGATGTTGTTTATTTCAAAATGTTTCTCGGCGATAAAGAGGTGCTTTTTATACCTGCGGCAGTACCCAATGGTCGAAAATTAACTTTGCTACAAGTTATCTATAAAAGCCCAACAATGCAACTTTTGAGAGACTCGCGTAAGTATATTTTTAGAGTTAAAAGCGATAATATTGACGGTTATAGCTCAGAAAATGTGTATGATGACGTGCGAAAAGACTACCGCTATTTTTTCAATAAAGGAGAAAGTTTGGCTTTTTCAGAAGTAAAAAAAATAGATGCCAAATCTTTTGCTAAAGTAATGCCTGATAAAAAGATACAAATTGCCAAACTGTTTAAAGCAGGGCAAGCTAAAGAAGGACTTAGCATTACCAAATTAGCGGCTATTTTGAAAGAATTGGATGTTAAGGAAGAAACAACGCAGTGATTAAAAAAACGCTATATTTGCTAAAAAAAAGAGACAGATGAAAAAGAAGTATTTTCCAACAAGTACGCATGATTTTCCATCGCTTATTGAAAGCAATGCTGTGTATGTTGATAAAACTTCCTTCATTGTGCCATTGTTGGCACATGCAGGAAATGCTACGTACTTCCTTAGCCGACCCCGCCGCTTTGGGAAATCCCTTTTTGTAAGTACTTTAGAACAAGTTTTTGCGGGTAAAAAAGACCTTTTTAAAGGACTTTACATTTATGATAAAATTGAGTGGGAGGAATTTCCTGTCATAAGGTTGTCTATGGATAAGATTGGCTTTGTTGAAGCGGGTTTAGAAAAAGCTCTTTTAGTGGCGGTACAAAAAATTGCAAAAGAACAAGATTTAGAGCTAGAATACGAACATTCAAGTATCTGTTTTCAAGAGCTTATACAAAAAGTATCTGAAAAATATCAAAAAAAGATAGTCATTCTAATTGACGAATACGATAAGCCCATCATTCAATATATTGAAAAAGAGGATTCCACACAAGCGGAAATTAACAGAAACACCCTAAAATCGTTTTATGGCATACTGAAAGGCAGTGTGAATTTTTTGCGTTTTTCATTCATTACTGGCGTTTCTAAATTTGCAAAAGTATCCATTTTTTCAGACCTTAACCAATTTACGGATTTGACTTTGGATACCCGCTATGCAACAATCTGCGGTTTTACAGAAACTGAAATAAGAGACAATTGTGGAGAAGGTTTAGAAGATTTGGCTGCTAAAGAGCGTGTTACCGTAGAAGCAATTGTAGAAAAAATACGCTACTGGTACAATGGTTTTTCATGGAATGCCGAGGATTTTGTGTATAATCCCTTTTCAACAATGCTTCTAATGGATAGTTTGGTGTTTAAAAACTACTGGTTTGAATCTGGCACACCTACTTTTTTAGTAAAACTCATAAATGCCCAATATCTATATAATTTAAAAGATATTAAAATCAACAGTGCCATTTATAGTTGGCATGATTTGAAAGACTTGGATTTTATATCCATCATGTTGCAAACAGGGTATTTA
>JAYUQN010000263.1:0-2027 GCA_043756725.1 Saprospiraceae bacterium | reverse complement strand
TTAATTTATATTGTCCATTCACAAAATAAGTAGCTTTATTTAAGGGTTGGAGCGATTCCCCATCCAATTGAAACCACGATTGAGAAGCATCTGGAGTGAACGTTTTACCATTAAAATTGAGGCTGATGGATTTTAAAGCACCTACCCCATCCGACAAATCGGCTCCACCTAAGGCAATAATTTGATTTAAAGAGAGATTGATATCCGAGTAATTGATATTTCGTGCAAGCCAAGCCACCATGTATTTAGGCTGGTCTTGGTTTTCTAAAATATAGGCATGCACATCATTAGGGTCTTCTCGCAAAGCATAATGAAATTTTGTACTACCTGCTTTTTGAATAAAATTCTCTAAAGCACGGAATATATATTTGGGCGTTTTAGTTTTTGTCCATACGCCACTGGCAAAATAGGCAAATCCACAACCCACATTGGGGTCGTCTTCAATTTGATAAAGGTTGGCTCTTTTTACGCCATACCGCCCCATCATCAAGAGGTTGCGAATGGTATAAATGGCTTGTGTTTTTGGACCAACCGATTGTTCGGGTGCGCAACCTTCTGAATCCCAGCCAAATTCAGTAATAAAAATATTTTTCTTAGCGAAAGTATTATCTTTCAACCATTTCCACGCATTTTTAACAAAGTAAAATCGCGAAACAGCCGTTGTTTGAGTGCCTGATTGTGATACTTTTTCAGGATAAGAAGTGTTCAAAGTCAAACTATTGCCAGCTATCGTGTTGCTATAAAGGTGAAGATTGACACCTTCCAATTCACATTTGCTTTCAGCAGGAAGTCTCGTATTTATATTATCTTTCCAACTCGATATATCCGTAACAGACGTTGGATTAGAATTTTCCTCATGTTGGGCTTGAAACGAACCGGGTAAAAGTCTGATTTTATTCAAAGTATCAGAGCCATAATATTCATTAATGCCTTCAATAAAACCCCGAACGATACTGTGGTAGGTTGTTGCATTGGCATAGCCCCAGGGTTCGTTGCCAATTTCAACAATATCCACCATTTTAGGGCAAGTAGCGCAGTCTGAATTTTTAGGCGCATAAGTACGGGCAAACATCGTGGCGTAAGCCTTAGCATTCAATTTTCTTTCAGCATCGTTGCTACCCCAATCTTGTTCTAAAAACCAATTATTTGGAAATTCATAAGGGTGGTAATTGATAAAATTGGTCGGTATTACCTCCAATGTAACCGTAAATTTTTTATTTATGGGTTGAGTGCTAAGCCGCAAGTAGTCAAAGCTGGCTTGCATTTTTATCCAACTATTGTTCATATAGTTTTGATAAACGTTGAAATAAGACCCCGCAGCTTTAAGCGGCTCGGTTCTCAACTCTATTTTACCTGCCACAGTGGTGCTCGGAACGGGATATATCACATTGCCTGTTTGCCCTGTTGCTGCTAAAGGGATACCCGCACTGGATGTAATCAAACGCAATTTGCTCATATTGTTTTTAGGCACTTGTTCCGCATTGGGATAAGGCACTAAGGGTTCATCGCCAAAATCCCAATAATCTCTATGACAAGGGTAAAAAACCCTAAAATTAGAAAATACATCCAAAACAGTTTTTGTTTGCCCTTGAATATTGACGCCCGAATAAGTAGCCAACTTATTGTTTTCAAGTTGATAAATAGCCACATTGATGCCCAACATATCCCTAAATGTGGGAACAGTTGCATTGAAATAGACATCATTTTTAGCTTGTCCTATGGGAATATTGAAAGGTTCACCCGTAGATGTGTTGCCGATATTTGGGGAAATACAGGTTTGAGATAAGGCTAAAGGCGTAAAAAGGACAAATAAAATGAAAATAATGTAGCTTTTGGTGTAAATAAATCGGTTAAAGTGTAGGATTTTCATACTTGTTAGTGCTGTAAATGTTAAAAAATAAATGTTTTATGGTTGAAATAAGGGACAATTTGGCAGTGGTTTAGGAAACTGTTTTTTATTTTTTTTCAAAAAAAATAAAAAACAGTTTCCTAAACCGCTTGTCATTTAAGGCATTTTACCCTATTCT
>JAYUQN010000262.1:0-2027 GCA_043756725.1 Saprospiraceae bacterium | reverse complement strand
AATAAATGAAATTAGGTTCTGACTTAATTACCCGTTTGCCGCTTACCTGCGACTAACGGAAACTTTTTTCAGTCAGTCATCAGGAATGATGATATTTTGATGAGCTATTAAAACTCTTATCTCGTCCAAAATTGCCTAAATCCCAAATACCCACACTGCCCAGTTGCGGACAATACCACCGCTCGAGTCTCGGTGTGGCTATGCGCTGCGTAGGACATATTGGCATTTGAATGGATTTATTAAACAATTTCATTTTGATAAAAATTTTATAATTTAAGAAGATATTGCAACAGCGTTGGAGTGCCAATTGCGATGCAAAGATGGGGATGTATTTTTTGATTTGTCAAGGGGTAGGTGAAAAATATTTTTTTAAGGCATGTTTTTTACAAATTGTTCTATCTTGTAAAATGTTGATTATCAACGTTTTGTGTTGTGTAAAATTTATGTAAAAAAGATAAAAATAATTTTTAAAAATATAATAAAATTAATATATCATTACGAAATTTAGGTTTCATTAAGATTTGAAATGCTGTTTTTGGGTGAAACAACCTTTCGAAAGTTTAAAAAATCTGTAAAGTTTTAAGGCTATCCCCCTTCCCATAGGGACTCCTATGGAGCAGTATTTTTGCAGAAACTTGCTCCTTTTTTTGAAACTATGGAACTTAAAAATTAATTTTATCCCCCGTTATGAAAAAAATAATTATCGCCATTGATGGCTTCTCGTCTTGTGGGAAAAGCACACTTGCTAAAGCCCTTGCAAAAAAATTACACTATGCTTATGTGGATACAGGGGCGATGTATCGAGCCGTAACGCTCTATTTTTTGGACAATGATGTGGATATCAATGACCGTGAAGAAGTCAAAAAAGCTTTGTCTGAGATTGAAATGCACTTTGAAAGAACGCCTTCGGGCAACCATATTTTTTTAAATGGTAAAGATATTGAAACTGAAATACGCACCATGCGCGTGGCTGAAATGGTCAGTCCTGTTGCCACTATTTCGCAGGTAAGAAGGGCTATGGTACAGCAACAACAGCTTATGGGCAACAGAAAAGCTATTGTTATGGATGGTCGAGACATCGGTACGGTCGTGTTTCCGAAGGCTGAATTGAAGATTTTTTTAACGGCTGAAACAGACATTCGCACCCAACGCCGTTACGATGAAATGCGCGCTAAGGGTCAAGATAATGTGTCTTTTGAAGAAGTAAAAAATAACCTCAGCGAACGGGATTTGATAGATTCTAATCGGGCTGATAGCCCATTGCGCCAAGCAGAAGACGCTATATTATTGGATAATTCCTATTTGACACCAGAAGAGCAGTTGCAAAAAGTCTTAGATTTAGTATATAAAGTAAAAAACAGTTTGAGTTAATGATTAATGGAAAGTAAAATTTGGGATAAAATATCAGGCACTTTTGAATTGGATTTGCCATCCGACTTGACGTCACTCGAACAGTACATTGAGTTTATAATCCCCCGTGTGCAATCGTGGAGTGAGGATTTGTGGGAAGAAAATTTTTATATCAATAAACGTTGGAAAGAAATTAGAGATACAGACACTTACCACGAAGTTGTGTTGCACATGTTTATGCAAGGCGGGGATTATATGGTTGCCATAGATGGCGATATTACCAAAGGCACTTGGAAGTATTTGAAAGAAACCAACACTTTTATTGTGGATTATGGTGGGAAAAGCTCTCTTTTTGACCTCATTTTTCTCAATGGCGATTTTTTTATTTTGAGCAAACATGGCGACCAAATGCGAAAAGGCAAACAGAAATATTATGTTTATGGCAATGAAAAAACTACTGGTAAGCTCGAATGGCGCAATTCTATGGAAAAATTGTATAGCCTTTATCGTGAAAATTCTAAGTTTTCAATATGGTTGTTTGCGATTATTATCCTTATTATCTTTTTTATTTTTTATTCTGTAAACTATTAATGAATGATAAATGATGAACCCCCGACCCCAGAGGGGAGTACATTGCGAAGTAGTTTGATTTTTGCAACTACTTCGCAATGTACTCC
>JAYUQN010000261.1:0-2027 GCA_043756725.1 Saprospiraceae bacterium | reverse complement strand
ATAATATCCGCTTCTCGAATATGAGTCAACCGATCTTGAATATAAGCAGCATTAGTAGGGTCAATCTCAATGCCAATAGAATATCTTTGTAACTGTTGTGCTACCGATAAAGTCGTTCCTGTGCCAGCGAATGGGTCAAATATTGTGTCTCCAACTTTTGAAGACGTTAAAATAATACGAAGAAGTAAAGCTAATGGTGCTTGCTGTTTGTGAAATCGCTCCCCATTATCTGTTCTAATGGCTTCAGTCCCTGCGAAAAAACCCGATGTGAGTTCTCGAATATCATCCCAAACATCTGTTACAAAAAGACCATTTTCTCTTTGAAACTTGTAACTTGCAGGCAATTCAGGGTCAATTCGTAATCTATGAAAACTTTTAGCCTTTTCCCCTTTTGTTGCATAAACGATAACTTGATACTGTTTGCCATATTTAGTAGCAACAGGTACAGCTGATGTCTTTTTTTTCCATATAATTAAGTTTTGAAAAGACCAACCTGTTTCTCTCAATACTTTTAAAACAAATTCTGCATTTTTCTCTCTTTGCATAAAATAAATCGCACCGCCTTGATTGGTAATATCAAAGGTATTTTGACATACCTTTTTCATCATCTCCCAATAAGCTGCTTCGTCCATATTATCATTATGAAAAGCGTAGTCTTTTTGTTGATTAAAAGGTGGGTCTAAAAATGTTAAATCTACTTTCCCGCTTATGCTTTTTTGCTCAAAAGCATTTAAACAGTCATTATTTATAATTTGAAAACTCATTAGCTATATTTTTAAGGGTAAAGTTATAAATTTGCCTTTACCTTTTTTATTTTTTATTTTTTATTTTTAATCCCATCAAACAAATCGCTAAAAACTGTCTTAAAAGAAGGAAAAGACAACAATTTCATCGTAAAAATCAAAGGCGTATGATAAAAAGCCCCTTGCGTTACCCTGGTGGGAAAAGCCGTGCAGTCGAGCTTATAGCTTCACTTGTACCTTCATTTGAAGAATACAGAGAACCTTTTATAGGCGGCGGTTCTATTTTCATTTATTTGAAACAAAAATTTCCAAATCGCAAATTTTGGATTAATGATTTATATTTCGAATTATTTAAGTTTTGGGAAATGTCTCAACAAAATACGGAGGGGGTACTTGAACAGATTTATGAGTGGCGCACAAAATACCCAAATGGAAAAGAATTGCATCGCTTTTTGGTTGATAATATGTTGCATTTCAATGATTTAGAAAGAGCAAGTGCTTTTTTTATTTTCAACCGTATTACGTTTTCAGGTACAACCGAAAGTGGTGGTTTTTCAGAACAGGCTTTTCAAGGGCGTTTTACAGAATCAAGTATAGAGCGTTTGAAGGCTTTTTCAAAAGTTTTACCTCAAACGAAAATCACCCATTTAGACTATCAAGAAGTCGTCAATACTGAGGGGGGCAATGTTTTTATTTTTTTAGACCCACCATATTATTCTGCCACAAAATCGGGACTTTATGGTAAAAAAGGTAAATTACATAAGTCTTTTGACCATGAAAGATTTGCCGCAACAATGAAAAACTGTAAACATAATTGGTTGATAACTTATGATGATAGCCCTTATATAAGAGATTTGTTTTCATTTTCTAACATAATGACATGGGAGGCGGTTTATGGTATGAAAAACGTGGCAGAAAACGCTAATCAAATTGGTAAAGAGTTGTTTATTTCTAATTTCATGGACAGTCTTCCTGCCCAAAAACAATATAACCTTTTTGATGTTGAAGTTAAACTACATGACCTAAATGAATCTCTTGTCTAATGAGTTTGAACAAAGTACCTGATATTTTAGAAAACAAAAGTGTCCGCTTATTTTTCATTCTAAGCGGTTTTTTCATCGCCAATACCTTGATTGCCGAGTTCATGGGCGTCAAAATTTTTTCCTTAGAGCGCACAGCAGGTATGCAGCCCGTCGGTTGGCAAATTTTAAGTGGCTTATGGAATTTTGACTTGTCGGCAGGCGTTTTACTCTGGCCCGTCGTCTTTATCATGACCGATATCAT
>JAYUQN010000260.1:0-2029 GCA_043756725.1 Saprospiraceae bacterium | reverse complement strand
TTTACCATCTAAAAGCACCCCCTCAGTATCGGTGATGTTTTTTATCTTTTCATCAATCAAAGAGGTATCCGTCGTAACAGGGTCTTCTCCGAGCAAACCCATCAGCACGGCAATGTCTGTACCATGCCCATGCCCCGTTTTTGCCAATGAGCCATAAAGCAGAATATGGATTTTCTGAACCGATGTAAAGAGTTGATTATCATGCAATTCTGCAACAAATTGCTGCGCCGCACGCCAGGGTCCAAGCGTATGAGAAGAGGATGGACCTACGCCAATTTTGAAAATATCGAATACTGAAATACGTTGTTCGGTCATAGATGAGGTTTATGTCCAATTTCTCAATCGAATTTTAAAATAGCCGTCTTTTATCTCCACAACTAAGATACTGGGAACTTCGGAGAACTAAAACTCAGGTTGCGCCGAAGTCGTTAATAGCCGCTTGAATTTCCTCTTTCGTCAAGGCATTATTGTCAATAAGCTGTTGAATTTGTTGGAAATGCACTAATTTTTCAAAGCCAATGAGTAAAAAATGGATTGAAACAACACCTTTACCGCCGCCAATTTGGGCTATTAAGTGATAAATTTCGTGATTTTGAATATCTTTATCCAGTTCTTTGAAATATCCGACTAAGAAAAAAGCAAGGGCAATAAGATTCTTAATGCTCTGAAAATCACGGACTTGGAAAGTTTCCCATCCTAAATTGGTT
This sequence comes from Saprospiraceae bacterium, assembly GCA_043756725.1. Lineage (GTDB taxonomy): Bacteria > Bacteroidota > Bacteroidia > Chitinophagales > Saprospiraceae > JAAFJT01. The sequence continues at coordinate 1,322 of JAYUQN010000260.1, read as the reverse complement.
TTCAAAAAGCGAAAAATGACCTCTATTTTGAATCTTAAGAGATAAGCTTGATAAACTTCTTTCGCACCTTGAGCCGACTCAATAACTCGATTAGTAATGAGCATCATCGGATGCTGAAAAATCGGCTTACCTTGTTCATCTTTTAATGTAATACGAACAACAGAATAAGTCCGATTATTGATTATCAGCTTTTCCCATTCTATATCCGATTTGGCATTGGCATAAGATTTATTTTTTATACTTATACGCTGTATGTCATATGTAAATTGATTCTCAAAGTCTTTATCTATCAACTTGACATATGCTACTTTTTTAGATAATTTGCCTGTTGGCGTATAAACAGGGCGTGTTTGGTTCGATAAGCGCGACAGTTTTAAGCGGGTAATCAATTCATCTCCTAAATCAGTCGTGTACTCAAAATACACTTCTGCATCAAATTCTCGGTCTTGAATATGCGTTATTTCTGTATCTATATTGCCCCGTTTAATCGTATTATGGCTATTTAACAATGTCTGTAAATAAACTGTTGAATTGTTTACGTAGCTCCCGTTTTCTATCGAATCCCATAAAAAAGGCGGTAAAGATGGCAATTTTGGTGAATTTTGACGAATCAGACCCAGTGTTTCTTGACTAACGTAATTAGGCTGACCTGTGCTATATGTTTCATGGTCTATCATCGTGATTTCTTTGCCTGTGATATCTACAGCTACACTGTTCATCGTTTTATACCCTGATATCACTTCCTTGCTTAACGAAAGAACTTTACCTAAATATTCCATCTCTTGGGCATTGGGTTTACGTAGGTCACTACCATCATGTAAAATATACACACGCGATTCCTTGCCCAAGCGTTCTTGGGCTTGGCTGCGTATAACGCCTACTATGTTTTCGGCACTCAACGTGTTCACTTGACTTCCGTTCAATAATCCTTTGAATACGTCGTATTCTTTTTTGTCTGTTGACATACTATATACCCGTAAATTGCCATTTAACAAAATTTTATTTGCCAATTGCTCAATGTTTTTTTTACTCGGATATCTTTAAATTGCGATAACAAATCGCTTAGGTATTCTTTTATCATTTCTTTTTTCACAAAGGTAACTGATTTGTACTTCTCCGAAGTTCCCAGTTTGTTTCTAAAAATAAGTTTTTTCCATGCTTCGTTTTGATTTTGAGTTTTAACAAATGCGTATTTATCTCTCAATTCTTGAACTCGTTGACTATCAACTTTCGACATATTTGTTTTTTCAATTCTTTCCAATACAAGTTGCAGACCACTATTTCTATAATAAGGTTTTACATTACGAATTAAATCGCTCCTT
>JAYUQN010000259.1:0-5197 GCA_043756725.1 Saprospiraceae bacterium | reverse complement strand
TTTATCAAAACGAGATTTAGAATTGTGGCTTTACAACTCTAATCCTGTCATTCTTTTACTCTACGATGCTCAAAAAGACATCGTTTATTATGTAGATTTACAAGCCTATTTTGAAAAAAATAAGATAGCGTTAAAAAAAGTTCGTAAATTTGTGAGGGTATATATTCCTCAAAAATCCATTTTAGATATTCAAGCTGTTAAAGAATTAAGAAAATTTTTAAAATAACTGACAATGAAAGCCGCACCAAATATTATCAAAGAGGTTTCAGTGACGAATAAAGAGTTTATCAAAGTCATGACACAATTGGGCTACCGCAATGAATCAGACGGAGAACGCTACCACTTTGTCAATGATAAACATCATTCCATCGTAGATTTGCCGCCACTTCCCCTTGACGATTTGGTGCAAAAAGAATATTTGGCTATTTATTCCTATCAATTGTATATGCAAGGCGTTATCAAATCGGAAGAAAACCTTGTTAGAAAGGTACAACTCAATCGGGTGAAGAAAAGCAATCACTCAATGAGTGGAAGAACCCCGCCCAGCATTATTAATGAAGTCACCGTTACGAATAATGAGTTAATGAGGGTCTTAAAACAACTTGGCTACCGTAAAGAAACGGACGACATAAAACATCGTTTTATCAATGAAAAATACAATTCAATCGTAGATTTACCCATTCGTCCACTTGACGAAGCTGTGCAAAAAATATATTTGGCGACATCTTCCTACCGCTTATATATGCAAGGTGTTATCAGATATGAAGAAAATTTGATTAAAAAAGTGCAGCAAAATCGAATGAAAAAAAGAAGCACATCGGTATAACTCTTTGCCGTTTTAAACATTTCAATTAAGCTGAAAGGTTTGTTCTCAAAAAAGCAAACCTTTTTGTATTTTACACCTTCCAAATACCCCCCTCAGTATAAGAGCATATTTTTGTGAAAAAACAGTTGAAACAGTATGATTTTCAAAGACTTAAAAGCCAATATACCCGTAAATGATAGCGTGTTTGATACCATTTATCCCCTTAAAATGCAAGCATTAGCACCGTTTCATTTCACGCCTGTTGCCATTGCAAGGGTAGTTGCTCAATATTTAGTGGCTAAACCCAACACGCGGGTTTTAGACATCGGGTCGGGTACAGGTAAATTTTGTATGGTCGGTGCTACTTGTACACATGGTTTTTTTACAGGCGTAGAGCATCGAAAAACCCTATATTCCTTAGCAAAACGCCTTGCAAAACGGTATGAATTGACTAATCTCGAATTCATCAACGCCAATATTACGAGCATTGATTTTACAAAATATGATGCCTTCTACTTCTTCAATCCGTTTTTTGAAAACCTTAAACCCGATGAAAAAATAGACGACACCGTAGAATTAAGCCGCCATTTTTTTCATACTTATGCCATTTTTGTAAAAGAACAGCTTGAACGCATGCCGATAAATACCCGATTAGCCACCTATTATAGCTTTTTAGAAGAAGTACCCGATAGCTATCAATTGCAGTCTATGGAGATGGATGGGAAATTGAAAATGTGGAAAAAGATAAGTTGAAATATTTAACGGAATTACCTACTTTGTTGTACAAAAAGTTATAACTTATTGATTATCAACATTTAGGAAATTTTTAAAATTTCCTAAATGTTCGCTTGTATCACAAAGTACATAATTCCGATATCTAAAACCAAATTCAGCAGATGAAAACTATAAGATTGGTTTTTCTATTTTATAAATCCTTTGCATTTTTCAGTTTATTAATGACAGGGATTAGCGTTTGGCTTGTCAGCTCTAAAGGTTGGGCAGCTTTTAGTGCTGTTTTTTGGCTGAAAATCATCACAACAGGTCTCGTTTTTTGGGTTGTTTCAAGTATAAAGGAAAAAGAATTTTATTATTTCCAAAATTTAGGTCTTTCAAAAATGAGACTTTGGGTTTATTCTTTAGGCTTAGATTTTGGCATATTTGTCCTCATTTTTTACTTTTTACCCTAACACAATGGTACATACGCTCGAAGCTGACAGTATTTATTTAGAGTTCGACACCCGTCGAATCCTATCCGATATTTATATAAAAGCTGAAACTGGTAAAATTACAGGCTTGCTTGGTAGAAATGGTCAAGGTAAAACTTGTTTATTAAACATCATTTACGGCAATTTGAATCCACAAAGTCGATCTGTACGTTTTGATGGTGTGCATACCATTGATGCTTTTAAACGCATTGATTTATTGACTTACCTGCCCCAGTTTTCATTTATCCCTCAATCATTGTCCATAAAAGATGTTTTTAGGGGTTTTGAAATAGATTTCGAGGTTTTTACAAATTATTTCAACGAATTTGAAGACCTTTACAAAACAGCTTTCAGCAACTTGTCAGGCGGTCAAAAACGGTTGATAGAAGTTTATTGTCTTATTAAAACGAAATCGCAATTTTCAATGCTCGATGAACCTTTTTCACACATAATGCCTGTTCATGTAGAGATAATTAAAGAAATTTTATTGCTTGAAAAACAGCAAAAAGGCTTCATTATCACCGACCATCTTTTTAGGCATATTACGGACATCAGTGATAATTTATATATTTTAAAAGATTGTAAAGCGTATTTAATCACGCGCATTGAAGATATTGAAGAACTTGGCTATGCTCATTTATAATATAAAATGAAAGACTTACAAAAAATTGAAGCACTCCTAACAGAACAAGGCTATGTTAGTGAATCCACCATCGTCATGTCCCTTTTCCTTTCTATGCAGTTGAAAAAACCACTGCTCATTGAGGGTCCCGCAGGGGTGGGCAAAACAGAAATAGCTAAAGTTTTAGCCAAAGCCTTAGACACTGATTTGATTCGTTTGCAATGCTATGAAGGCTTAGATGCCACCCACGCTTTGTATGAATGGAACTACCAACAGCAATTGTTGCATCTAAAAATCTTAGAAAGAGACCCCTCAGTATCGAAAGCTCAAATGGAGTCTGAAATCTTTGGTGAAAAATTTTTACTGAAACGCCCTTTGCTACAAGCCATCACGCACACCAAACCGCCCGTTTTATTGATAGATGAAATAGACCGTTCGGACGAAGAGTTTGAAAGTTTTTTATTAGAAATCCTCTCCGATTGGCAAATAACGATACCTGAAATTGGCACTATCAAAGCGCATCACATCCCTTACGTTGTCCTCACAGGCAACCGCACCCGCGAACTCTCGGAAGCCTTACGCCGTCGCTGCTTATATCTCTATATCAACTATCCTGATTTTGACAAAGAATTGCAAATTGTCCGCTCAAAAGTGCCGCAAATTGACGAACGCTTGGGTCGTCAAATCTGCGCTTTCATGCACGAACTGAGACAGATGAAATTGGATAAAATTCCCGGGGTAGCCGAAACCCTCGATTGGGCGCAAGCCCTCGCTGCCCTCCATATTGACCACCTCGATAAAAAAGTGGTGGAAGATACGCTTGGTGTAGTCCTTAAAGATTGGGCAGATACCCGCCACGTGCAAATGTCTCTTACAGAGTTGTTTGAAAAAACGGGAGCTATTTCTAAGTTTGATGGTTTGTAATACCCCTCAGTATCACAGCCTTTTGGGCTGGATACTGAGGGAGTAGCTTATAACATGTTTAATATAGTTTAATCCTTTACTTTATTAAATTTGCCTATAAATCGTTTGTTTTCTGAAGTTATTATTTCTAAAATATAGTTCCCTGTATCCAAAGTAGCCGTATCAATCGTTACGATATTGTCTTGAATTTTATTTTCTGCTTGCAATAAAGCACCTGTTATACTGTATATATTGACAGTTAGCCGTTTAGTTTGCTTTTCGGGTAACAAAGCAAAAAGCTGGTCTCGACAAGGATTTGGATAAGACATTGTGATACTTTCAGATACAATATCTCTAACAGGCGACCTAATACTGCTGTTTTGAAACACAAATTGATAATTCGCTTGTAAAGTATCCATAGTACCATCAAAATATTTAATACGAATTTTTCTATTGAGGCTACTCGGAAAACCATCAACAAAGTGAGTGGGCTTATCAGGCAAACTATCAATTAAGAAAGATTTTTCCCCTAAGTATGCGGTGAAAGGCACAAATTCTGGGGGATATTCTTGAGTATAATATTCGTTAAACAGAAGATAACTTCTGCCTACGCACGGATTTGTGTTTCTATCAAATGGCTTTTTATCCCAACTCATTTTTAAAGGTGGGTATTTTATTTTAATCAATAAAAAGCCTTTAGAACTAAATCCATTGGGAACACAGGTATCAGATCCTAATCTATTATTGTAAGAAAGAGTAATGTATTTTGAACTGCCATATTCTGTCAATATAGGTCTATCGTAATGGTTATGCATATAGGTAATCCTATGTGCACGCATTTCAAAAACACTGTCAAATTTTGTAGCTGAAATATTTTTATCGGGGAATCTTGTATCCAGTGCAATACCACTAAAAGCTTGATGGTGATATCCTATTGTAACGCTATCTTTATGACCTCTACTATCTTCGGCATAAACCGTGAATTTAAACTCGGGCTGTAGCGTTTGAGATAAACAGGTAAAGAACCACACCGAGAAAAATAAAGTTATTAATGATTTCATTTTAATAGGTTTAGCGGGTGATTGTAACGGCTTTTTTCTTGACTTGCCCATTATCTTTTTTGATAACAAGGAAATATAAACCTGTTGCTAAATGGCTTGCATTTACATAACGAGTGATTGTGATTATACCATCGCTTTCAGTACCAGCAGGAACAATATTACCTACTATATTTCCATAAGCATCAGTTAAATACATTTGAATTTTTTCTAAATACTCACCTTCTAATGCACAAATAATAGGCTTATTTGGCGATTCTTTGTAATCTTTAGGTTTGTTTTGAGCGTTAATTACTTGAACAGTTAATAGAATTAGAATGAAGTACGTTGAAGTACGTTGAAGTACGTTGAAGTACGTTGAAGACTTTCATGATATTAAGTTTTTTATTAATTAATAATGGTATAAATATTATGCAAGTTAAGTTTATAACATTAATAAAACAAATTTTCAACAATGATTTTTTGCTCTTTAACATATTTTATGAATAAAAAAGATAATAGAAAATAATTGGCAGATGTTTTAGTAAATTGATTTTATTCTTTTGAAAGAGGTATGTGATTGCAAATGTCGTTGACGGAATTGTTTAAAAAAAATGGGCTATTT
>JAYUQN010000258.1:0-2032 GCA_043756725.1 Saprospiraceae bacterium | reverse complement strand
TATAAACAAAGAATTTGAAGGTTATTTTACCCCTATTTTCACCACCCCACAAAAGGCAGATGAAATAAATGGGTATCAATGCCAATTCCCAGAAGATGTAAAATAAGAAACCATCCATCGCCGTGAATACGCCAATCAAAGCTGCTTGCATGATGAAAACAAGCGTATAAAACGAGCTTTTGTAGTAGCCCGACGCCGACGCCGTGATAATTAAAGGCATCAAACCCGCAGTCAGCATGACCAACAAGAAGGAAATGCCATCCATATTGACGGCAAAATGCGCCCCAAAAGGTAACCAAGCCACATCCAAAGCCAAAGCATCGGGGTTCGCCCGAAAGAGGGTAGCGGCATAGCCAAAAATCGCCAATTCGACAAGTGAGAGACTGAAAGCCACCATTTCCGCTTTTTCGTGTTTCACCAGAAACATGATGAGTGCGGCAATTAAGGGAAATACTATTAATAAAGTTGTTATCATAATTTTTTAAATCTCAAAACGACAAAATATTTCCCGACTTTCTCGGGATTCTACGAAAAGGGATGTCAAATCGCTATTTTTTTGAATATTTTTTAATTTTCTCTTCGATTTTCACTAAAAAGTGGTCAAAATCTTTATTTTTTTGTCTTAAAACATTGAAATCTATGGTTTCAAAAGCCTTTCCAGATAGAATGTCTTCTTCGGTCATATAGGCATTTAAGGCTTTTTTAATGTCTGAAAGCGGCATTGTTTTTTTATTTTCAATATTTTCAAAGTATGATAGAAGCCATAAATCCATTGTGGGTTCTATGGGTAAAAGTGTTGCTTGGCGTTGTAAGTGTCTTTCTTTGAGAGGTGGCTCAAAAACATCTATTAATTCATCCTTATCGTCCTCATCTGTATTAAAAACTATAAAGACGTGATTAAAATTTTTATCTAAAAAGAAACCTACTGTATCAAAAGCACCATACAAGGCAGCTTTACTGGAAGTTGAAATAACTAAGAAATGCGTTGTATTATCAAAACATTGTTTTAAAATATTTTCAACAATAGTTGCGTACAAGTTATCGTGTACAAGAAAGCCTATAGCTATTGTTTTATCTTTTTTCTTGATATTAGGTGCTAGCTTTGTCATTTTTTAAGACTTTTTTACGTTTAAAATAATCTTCAATATCAAATAAAATAATTCCTTGTTTAGCTGCCTGTCTAAGTTTTACATATAAAATTTCTGAAAATGAATAATTTGGGTCAAAACAGTAATCCATATCTTTTTGCGTAAATAAAATTACATTCTTTTTTTCAATATGGGGTAGTGCTTTGATTGAAAAATCACTCATAGAGATAAAAATACCTAATGTGCCAATCAATTTTCCTTGTAATCGTCCTTGCAGACCGAAGATTTTTGAAGCGGGTAGCGGTTTCGTTTCCCATTTTGCTTCTAAAATAAAAAAACGATTTTGACATTCAAACGAGCCGTCTATTTGTTCCCCCATATTTTTATAAGGTGGTATTGGCTCTAAATTTTCATATTCAAAAAGGTCGTATAATAATTTTTCAAGTTGATAACCCCGTTGCTGTTCCGTCAGGTTTTTACCTTTGGCTATTTTAGTTTTTAGGTCTTGATATCGGTTTGTTAAAGTTATTTTGCTCATTTTGTATGTTTTTTAACTGAAAATCCTGTCCAAAGGATTCCTTTCGGAGAGGGCGTTAAAACGTTTTAAAAGCCAGTATCAAAATAATTGCAACGACCATCGCAAAGAAATACAAACCCACATTCCCTGTCTGCGTCTGCCTCAAACTATTCGATAAAAACCGCGTAGTTGAACCCACACTATTTATCAAACCATCCAATATTTTAGTATCAAATATATTGCTGAAAAAGTTAGATACAGCCTCTAAAGGCTTTGTTACCAATGAGTTATAGATTTCATCAACATAATATTTATTGTATAACGTTTTTGTCAAACCTTGCATTTGAGCATCCGTTTCAGGCGTTTTACCTTTAGCTACAAACATAGAATAGGCAAAAGCTACTACTGCTAAAACAGCAGCGGTAAC
>JAYUQN010000257.1:0-2037 GCA_043756725.1 Saprospiraceae bacterium | reverse complement strand
AATATGCCTTGCTCGTGCTTATGATACTCGAATTTTAAGCCTAATAAGCTATAAAAAGCGGCTAATTCATGTAGTTTATGAGTTTTTAAGACAAGGAGATTGAGTTTCATATTTTCAAGCATTTCAGAAAAACGAAAGAGGAGATGCTGTACACATCTCCTCTTGCCCAAGAGTTTCAAAACTTGTTGCAAATCTACAAACAGTTTTTGAGATTACAAAATTTTTTTACTACAATTGTATATCTCCACCAAACCCAATTTCAAAATTTTCATCGCCCAAGCCTCGTGTGCTTATTTTACTGAGGGGGTCGAATTGAAAAAAGGGTTCGAGATTGAGCCTTGTTTTTTCAGCAATTTTAGATAAAGGCACTTGATAGGTTCGATATTCGCCAAAGCCTTGATCGTCAATGCCTCTATCTTTGGGCATGTTATTCACCAAATCCTTTTGGCTCAAAAGATAGCCTGATACTGAGGGGGTTCCATCCGACTTAATGAGGGCGGCAATTTTCCAAAACTCGAGGGGTAGTAATACGCCATCATAAGGAATATCGGACAATGAAAAAATGGAACCTGTGAACACAGAAACTTTCAAATCTTCATTATTGGTATTGTTCAAAATATAATCCTCCAAGCTCAACCAGGTTTTACGGTTCAAATCTTTGTGCTGTGGTGCACAAACCGTGAGATGGAAAGTATCAAAATTAGCGACTTTTGCGGTATCGCCCCAAACGGGGTCGAGGCGGCGGACGAGATGTCCCAAATCCAAATCATTACCTTTATAAACGCTCTTTGGAATCTGCATATCTAAGGCGATGCGGGGGTCTATTTTCCAATTATCGCTGTCTCTGCCAAAATCTATGCATTGTTTGCCATCAATATTGACAGCCGTGATGAGGGGCATACGCCTTATTTTGTGCATGGCTACCGTGAAATGGTGGTAGTGGAGATAGTTTTTGTTGCTTTCAGTAGGCACAAGCAAGGGCGTTAAAATATCCTGATGATTTTTCAAAAGGTCATCAAGGCTTATTTTGAAGCCTTTGGCTTTGATAAAATTGGCATCGTAACCTGTTCTATCGGCATAATCTACAGCCGATGGTTTTCTGGAGCGCGTTGATTTTTTGACTTGTTTCATTGAATGTTTAATTTGAGACTGTTGATTTTTAGAACTTAAATATACGCAGAATTGAGAAAAAATAGGGTGCAAACCGAATTATTTTTTCTTCAAATGTTAAATAAATGTTAAATGTTTGAATTTTGAATTTTTTTTATCTCACTTTCGTACAATAATAATATAAAATATTCAACCCCTTATTTAGAAAGAAAGAAAATTTATATTTTACAACTTAGTTGATTACCAAATATATTATTGAAATTCCAAGTAGTTATCCAAATCCTAATATTTAATATCTAAACCGTCCACAAACGATACTTACCTTGCCTGTAATGCTTCCTATTGAAAAACATAGTAATTTTGCAATCGAAACTAACTACTAAATGATGAATGATGAATTATAAATGATGAATTTCACCCCCCTCAGTATAATTCATCATTTCATGATTCATCATTCATCATTCATCATTTCATCACCTTTCTTATATTCTAAAATTCTCTGCAAAAATGACAAAATTTCAAGAAGCTATCGTTACCTACAAGTCTTTTATGTCTGAAAAACTTGACATGACCACCGTTAACGAGAACGCGCTCGTTTCATTGGCACAAATGCTTGGCAACAATATATTTGATGCCGACGCTTCGCTTGTCGCTTGTTCAGACAAGGCTGAATTGAGCCGTGTTAAAGAACTTTTTCTTATAAACGAATTAGGTTTGACTGAAAAACCTGAATTGGACGCAGCTATCAAAGCTGTTTGTAAGCAAATGGGTACAGCTAATCGTAAAAAACACCGTGTCGTGTTTTACTATTTGTTGTTGCAACAATTTGGTTATGAAAACCGCTTTGACACAAAAGCACCTGTTGCTACAAGCAAAAAAGTAGAAAACACTCTTGTTGTTGCTGACGACGTAAAAGTAGAATCTAAA
>JAYUQN010000256.1:0-2039 GCA_043756725.1 Saprospiraceae bacterium | reverse complement strand
GCGACTGCTTCATCTTGTTCGCTTTATCCTTCATCTTATTGGCAGCCGATTTCTGCTTTTGCGAAGCCTTCTGATTTTCCTTTTTCTCAATATCTTCTTTACTGTCTTTCATATCCTTTTTGATGTCCTTATCCTCTTGTTTGGTATCCGGCATCTCTTCTGGACGTTTCAGTTCTTGATTTTTCTTTTCAAGTTCTTCTTGTTTTTCTTCCAGTTTGTCAAACTCTTTATTGAGTTCTTCTTGCTCTTTTTTAAGCTCTTCTTGGCTCTTTTTCTCCCCCTCAGTATCTTGGCTCAATTGATCTTCTTTTTTAGCCAAATCTTCTAATTTGTCAATTTGCTCTTGCATCATGTTTTCAACTTCCATCTGCTTGAACATTTCTTGCATTTTTTCGAGCGATTTTTCCATTTCTTCGTTAGAGAATTTCATATCGTCCATTTTCTCCAACGCTTCATCTTTTTCCATTTTTTGAAGCAACTCCTCAATCTGCTTCATCAATTCCTTCATTTCAGGATTTTGCAATTCTTCAAACATTTTTTGCAGTTGTTCTTGTTTTTTCAAGAGATTTTCATCTTGCTTGTTCAACTCTTTCTCCTGCTTCATATTTTCTTCAAAATTCTTTTGTGCTTCTTGCAATTGTTTTTCTAATTCATTTTGGCGTTGCATGAGTTTCTCAGCTTCTTTTTTCATCTGCCAATCCACATCTTTTTGTTGCAACATTTTTTCACGCAATTTCTGCACATCTTCTTGAATTTTTTTCGATTCTTCAATCGCTTTTTTCAATTCCGATTTTATTTCATCGTTGTTTTTTGAAATGGCTTTTTCAACCTGCTCAACCGTTGGCACAGTGTAAACCATAATATTGGTCTTAGCGGATTTTGAACCATTGACGCCATCATTGTCAAACACTTCAAAATAGTAAGTCACTTCATCACCGGGGCGCAAATTCAAGTCTTCGGTGTTAAAAGTATGTTGATATTGTACCGATTTATTAGTCGGGTTCGGTAGTGGCACACGCTGCATTTGCCCTTGTTGCCCCTTGTTTTTTATTTGATAATTGAAACTCAAACCCCGCAAACCATAATCGTCACCTGCATCTCCTACAAAATACAAGCGTTTTTTATTCAAACTATCATCAAATTTTTCAACGGATATGGTAGGATACAAATCGGGTACAACGGTGATAGAATAAGAAACAGAATCCCCATTAGGCAGGAAGCTATTGGAAATCAATAACTTATAAGGCTCGTCTGTCATGGCTTTTTTACTGAAAGTGAAATTTGTAGCTCCTTGACGCACTACCGATTGCGGTTTGCCGCCCATGAAAGACACTTTAATATCTTCTGTATTTTCAGCATTAAAAAACCATGCAAGATTGGTTCCTTGCGGCACAATCAAATCTCCTTGATTGGCAACCATTTCATCTGCTCTACCGATATATTCAGGATAATCCATTTTTACATCAAACCCAGCGATATTCGGCTTTTTCAAGACTTCTAAGGCATAGTTTGTAGATGAAATATTGCCACTAAACAATTTAAACGGTATATCTTTCTGAACATTCGCAAATTTATAGTGAAATATTGAGGGGTCTTTATCGTCCTTTTGCAAACGGTATTCGTAGCCATTCATTTCAATAAAAACCTCATTTGGCAGCACCGCACCCTCTGCTTTCACGGTCAAATCATAGTCTTGAAACTGAATCACTTTTAATTTGTCGGTTTCAACTAAAAACTTAAACGGTGCTTCTCTTTCAAACTCTTTATTATAATTGAAAAGGCGTGCTGTCGCATTTTTTATCAAACTGGGAGCCGCAAAAAGCATAAACAGCAACAGCATAAGTGGGGGCAAAGCATATTTTAAATACTTGCGGTTATTTTGCAAATTGATAGCCGCTTGGAAAGGCACAGGCTTGATTTCCTCCGATTTTTGATTGATGGAAGCCAATATTAAATCCCGATTCTCTTGCGTATCCGCTTGTTTGCGGAGTTGCAAAATATTCAACAATTTATCTTTCACATTGGTGAAATGCTCGCCC
>JAYUQN010000255.1:0-5217 GCA_043756725.1 Saprospiraceae bacterium | reverse complement strand
AGGCTGTTTCAGATAATAATTCGCCATCTAAACCTAATTTTTCACCCGATTTTAATTGAATAATCGCACCAATATTTACCGTTTCAGCTTTGACGGTTTTAGCTTGATTGTTTTCCAAAATTGTGACTTCATCGGGTCTTTGGTCGAGCAAAGATTTGATATTGGCTTTGGCTCTTTTGACCGCCAACGTTTGAAATACTTCGCCAACGGCATAAAACAACATAACGGCTACGCCTTCGGGATATTCGCCAATAGCAAATGCGCCAATTGTGGCAATGCTCATCAATAAAAATTCTGAAAATATTTCCCCTTTACCAATGCTTCCAACGGCTTCTTTGACAACAGGAAAACCAACAGGTAAGTAAGCCACGATATACCAAGCAATACGCACCCAACCTGTAAACCATGTTTGTGGAAAGTAGTTATCTATTAAAATGGCAATAGACAACAGCCCCAAACTGATAATGGCAGGTAAAAACATCTTGAAAGTGCTTTCGCTACCACCTGAATGGCCGTGACCGTCATCGTTGCCATGTTCATCGTGGTCATGTCCGTTCCCTTCAGTCCCGAAAGAATCGGGATGTCGTACCTCCATATGACCGTCTTTCAGCAACTCTTTAGCACCCGCTTTAGTGTAAATTTTCTCCTCCTGTGTGCAGCAAAGTTGTTTGCCTTGTGCATCGTATGTATGTACGTGTTGTTCGTTTTTCATTTTTAAATCCACCGTTTTGTTTGTGAACAATAAGTTTTATAGTCTTCACCATGCGTTTTTAGTAAAAATTTTTCTTCTAATCGCACTTGAATTTGAACGACAATAAAACCAGTTATAAAAATCATAAAGGTAATAGCGTTTGGAATAACTAAAAACAAGCCTAATAAAGTGCTTAACATTCCGAGAAAAATCGGATTTCGGGATATTGAAAACACCCCCTCAGTAACAAGCCTTGTTTTGTTCTTTTCGTCAATGCCAATACGCCATGAATTAGACATTTGATGTTGGGCAAAGGCTATCCAAACCAATGCAACGGACAAAATTCCCCACCCAATTATCTGTAAAATGGGTTTTTCTAAATACCAAATCGGCAGCAAATATTTGACCCCCTCCTTATAAAACGCATAAATTGCGCCTACTACCAAAAGCACCGCCAAGAGCAATTTAAAGACATTTCCGATATAGTCATGTGCTGTGTCTTTATCTGAAAACGTGACGGGAAAAATTCCCGTCCGTTTCCAAACTCTGTAACTTGGCAAAACGAAGGTTAAGCCAAAATTGAGGATTAAATAGGCAAAAAGCCCGTATTTTATTAGATTTTCCATATTTTATAAATTGAATATTGAGCCGACACCCCTCAGTATCGGCTCAATAAATGAATGTTTTTAAAATTTATATTTGATACCACCACTAAAAACCCTCCCCTCAGTATGCGTCCAAATTTCGCCAAATTTTGGAACGGTGTGCGTTCCTTCATTCACGTTTTTGAAACGGCTTTGTCGGGTGTCGGTAAAGTTTTCAGCGTTTAAATAAATTGCCATTTTGCCAAAAGTTTTTTCAATAAAAAAGCCAAATTCCCAAAAATCGGGTGAGGTCGTTTTATTGCTCAATTGTTGCGGGGTGCTGTAATAACCCTCTATACCCGCCTTGATGTTTTTATGTACCTCATACATCAAAGTCATATTCAATTTATTTCTGGGTATCAACGCAAGTATTTGATTATCAGACAAATATCTACCTTTTGCATCGGTGTAAGTAAAACCTACAAAGAATTTTAAAGGATCTAAAATAAACTTAACATTCGTTTCAAATCCTTTGGATTGAACAGATTTATCAGCATTTGTAAAAAAGGAACTTGTCAAATTTTCTTGTAAAATCAAGGGTTTATTTATCTGCGTGTAAAAAAACATTTGATTGGCTGCGATGATTAAATCACCAATATTTGTCTTGTAATTGATGTCAAAAGTGCCGCCCAAACTCTTTTCTGGGTTGAGATTTTCTGTAACATTTTGCACATTCTGATAGGCTAAACTTTCAGTTTGTTCCGTGAACATCGTAGGCGTTTTGTAGCCTAAACCCGTTGACAATCGGGTACTCCAAGCCGAATTCCATTTATACAATGCTGAAATACGAGGTAAAACAAACACCCCAAAACGCCCCGCATAATCCACTCTCAAACCATTTTCAAACGCCAATTTTTCGGTTGCGTCCCAAGTATCTTGGGCATAAATACCCACAGTCGTGAGGTTGAAATCCCGCTTTTGATTGCTCAATGATTTATTTTCGTTGAAACGGTCATACACCACATTTACGCCCGTTATCAAAGCGTGTTTTGTGTGTTTTTGAATGACAGAAACGTCCGTGTAAGCAATGTATTGAATACCACCAAAACGATAATTGGGAATGTCAATTGTGCGGTCAAAAATGCTAAAACTCTGTTTGGCAACAAGGCGTTTCGTTTCCGAAAATTGAGACTGAAATTCAATTGACGTAAAATTGCGAATAGATTTATTTGTCTCAAAAAAAGTATGTCCTGTACTCACCCCACTTTTAATAACGTTCACATCTCCGCCTTGTCTATTTTGCGTAATAGTTTGATTACTAATACTTAATGTATTTTTATCGTTTAAATAAAACCAAATTTTAGGCGAAAAAGTAAATGCCAATGTTTTAGGAATTTCCGTAAAATCGTCTTTATCCACGTCAAAAGCCTTGTGATAATTGGCAGTTCCAAGAAAAGTATAGCCAATTTTACCGCTTTTTCCCGAAATAAAAGTACCAAAATCACTTGCTCCTAAATTTGATTGATTGAGTAAAAGGTTAATTTCTCGCTTGTCGGTTGGCTCTTTTGTAATAAAATTTACAACCCCTGCAATTGCACCACCGCCATAAAGCGTACTCGCTGGACCTTTAATAATTTCGACTTGGCGCAAGTCCAAAGGCGGCAAATCTAAAATACTTAGTCCACTTGCAAAGCCGCCAAAATTCGCAAAACCGTCTTTCAAAAGTTGGGTATAACGTCCGTCTAAACCCTGTATTCTGATGCTTGAATTGGCAGAAGTTGCCGAAGTTTGTTGTACCTGTATGCCTGTACTTTCGTGCAAAAGCATACTGACATTGGACGGACGCATATTGCTTTTTTCGTCAATTTCTTCTAAAGAGATTGCTTCTATTCGAGTGGGTGTATTAGCAATTGTTCGGCTACTTCTCGAAGTTGATACCACCACTTCGTCTAAACCTTCTTCGCTTTCGCCTAAAAAAATTTCAATAATTTTGCCGTTTTCACTTGGAAAATCAAAGATTTTAGTTTGTTTTTCAAAGCCAACATACGAAAACTCAAAATTTTGCTTGCCGTTTGGAATATTTTTGATTTCGGCAGTGCCTTCTTCGTTTGTTGTCGCACCGTTATTTGTTCCGACAATCAAAGCGGTTGCCCCAATAAGACTTTCTTTGTTATGCTCGTCTTTAATAATGAATTTGACACTATTTTGGGCAAATGTCAAATGAATATAAGTAAATGCCACAAGGCACAAAATGATACGTTTCATTTTATGAAATTTAAAAGTTAATCAAATTAAACAAATAGTAGCGCTAATGATACCCCTCAGTATCACTGCTTGTTTTGACTATAAAATACTTGATT
Source organism: Saprospiraceae bacterium (assembly GCA_043756725.1). Classification (GTDB taxonomy): domain Bacteria; phylum Bacteroidota; class Bacteroidia; order Chitinophagales; family Saprospiraceae; genus JAAFJT01. Next base: position 1,582 of record JAYUQN010000255.1, on the reverse strand, counting down.
AACCGACTTGTGGCGGTTGGAAAATAGATTGAAGATATTGGAGAGAATTAGGGGATTTATAAAAGAAATTCTCTGAAATTATGGGTAATGGAATAATTTGGGATTGTGCACTATAACTTAAAATCGATTGAAAACTCATCGTCATACCACAGCATGCACAACTACAAAAGGGAGAACAAATATCGTTGCAATAGCTATGGTTTTCATGCGCGTGGTCATTTTGTGTAACGCTTTCTGTTTGATATTGAATAGGTAATATCTCATGCTCATTGTCGGTGCAAGGCAAGCACGACAAAACCAAAAAGTACAAACTAAATATGTAGCAAAAGAATTTCATAAACTTCTTAACGAATTTCACGGTTAATTGTTTTTATAGAATTCTTTTAAAACAATAGGAGAGCCAAATTTCAATAAACTATTACTTTAAAACGGTTAAATAAATGAAATCACTAAACATTTTTAGAAAATTTCAGTAAAATTGCAGCATAAATAGAACAGCGATTTTATGCAGAAAGAAATAACACCTTATGTGAATCGGGATGTGAGTTGGTTGTCGTTTAATCACCGTGTTTTGCAAGAAGCAAAAGACCCCTCAGTACCCTTACTTGAACGGATTAAATTTTTAGCAATATATTCTTCCAACCTCGATGAGTTCTTTCGTGTGCGTGTTGCGCTACACCGCAACTTGCTGCGTATTGGTAAAAAGACGAAAAAAGAATTGGATTACGACCCCAAAGTTGTTCTTAGAGTTATTCATAAAATTGTTAATAAGCAACAGGAGGAATTTAGCCGAATTTATTTGGATGAAATAATCCCCGAATTGCGGCAGCACAATATTTTTATCCTGCGCCGCTTGGATTTGAATAAAGAGCAAACGGCTTTTGTTGAAGCCTATTTTCGAGACAATTTGCTCCCTTTCGTTCAGCCTGTTATTTTAGTGAAAGATAAAATTCGTGTTTTTCTCAACACGGCGGCTTTGTATTTGGCAGTTTCTTTAGTGTGTAAAGATCGATATACAAGTAAAACGGAGTATGCTATTGTTAAAATTCCGTCTGATTATCTCCCGCGTTTCATCGAATTGCCTTCAAAAAATGGGCGATATGAGATAATAATGCTCGACGATATAGTGCGGGCTACTATATCGTGGCTTTTTCCCGGTTATGATATTGTAGATACCTATTCAATAAAATTGACGCGCGACGCCGAATTGTATATTGACGATGAGTTTTCAGGCAATTTGATTCAAAAACTCAAAGAAAGTCTGCAAAAACGCAACGTTGGTCCTGCGTCTCGCTTTGTGTACGATCGCACAATGCCCAAGCCGTTTTTATCGTTTTTATCCGATACTTTCGACCTTGAAAACGTGGATTTGTTGCCCGAAGGACGTTACCACAACAATTTTGACTTTTTTAAATTTCCAGATTTCGGTCTTTCGCAACTGAAAAACAAGTACCTGCCGCCTCTCCCTTATGTAGCTTTAGAGCAATCGGGCGATTTTTTCAGCTCTATTGCCGTAGAAGACCACCTTATTCATGTGCCTTATCAAAGCTACGAATCGGTTGTGCATTTTTTTGAAAAGGCA
>JAYUQN010000254.1:0-5224 GCA_043756725.1 Saprospiraceae bacterium | reverse complement strand
TAAAAGCAACATAATACCTTTCGGTTGTGCATAAAGGGTGTTTAAATTGGCTAATTCTTTATCAAAATTCTGAAAACACAGGCTTACGCCCAATGTTTGAGAATATTCAAGCATTAGTTTTTTGCTTTCTTCAAACTGCTCTGCCGTTTGAGCGACGATTATTTTTATTGGATTCATTGTTTAAGTTGTTAACTAAAATTGCTTTCAAAATTTAAAACCGATTTCTAATTACTTAGTCGTATCACGGACTTTAGTCCGTAAATGTCTAATGAAAGACGATAATTATATTTTACAATCGCCTTTACTTACTATATTGATAGCTTTTGAAGGTTTACGGACTAAAGTCCAATGCCATTAAGCTAAGGATTTTTACCCGAGGTTTACGTAGAGACGTTGCAGTGCAACGTCTTAGGGTTAGGCAAATTTGACCACAACTAAGACTGTATATTCTTTGGTAAGGGCAAAGGTATTTTTAGAAAGTTTTATTTCACAAATATTAATACAATTATCTTGTCTATCAATCAATAAATCAATTTGAACGCCTTGCCCATCTCCTTTTGTGGCGTATCCAACCACGGAAATTCGTCAAAAAAAATGACTTTTGGCGTATCTTCTATTAAAGGTTTCAATAAATTAATTAAGACTCTAAAATACTGAGGGGGGTAACGAAACGCCTAAAGGCGTTAAAACGGGTTCGGCTGAAGCCGAAGCTACGGGTATATAACGGGATTTAAAGGCGAATTAATAACCTCCCCAACTTGTGCATTTGGACACCAAGTATTCCAATCATTCACTTGATTTTCATTTTCAGGCTGCTGTAAAATCATATCCTTGTCCATATAAATAACCGTCATTACTTTTCGCATAGATGGCGTCTTATTCGCGCCCGCCCGATGAAAAACCCAACCCGAGTGAAAACTCACTTCGCCCAAATCGAAGGGTTCAATAACGTGTTTGAAATCCGTCACTCGTAGTTTTTTCTGAATCATTACCTCGCTGTCATCCCCAATTGCCAATTCTCTGCCTTCCACTATCACATGACTGCCTGCACTAAATTCGAGAGGACCCATTTCTAAAGGGACGGCTTGGAGGGGAATCCATGCTGTAATTGTTTTATCTGTTGAAAGGGGCCAGTAATATTGGTCAGCATGCCAGGGCGTGATACCGCCGCTGCCTTCTTTGTACAAGGCTTGGTCGTGGTACATGCGGACACCTTTGGTTTGCATTAAATCAGCAGCAATTTTACCTAAGCGTTTGCTGAAAACAAATTCTTTAATCGTTTCGTCTTCTCGCCAAAGGTTGAAAATCTGCAAAAAGGCTTTGCCGTAAGTATCTCGGGCATCGAGGGGTTTGTCATTCGTATTGAGTTGAGCGACTTTTTCACTGATCACTTCGCCATAAAACGCTAAAGTGTCTGCATCAAACACGTTTTTGAGTTTGATGTAGCGGTTTTTTTGAAAAAAATCAATGGCGTGTTGTGAGAGATTGTAGGGTTGGTCGAGGATATTTTTCATTTTTATAAAATTTTAGTGTAAAAATTGGATAGGTATATGCAAGCCACAAATTGAGTGTTGACAGAAACCACGAATTGACTAATTTTATCCCATAGGGATTCCTACGGAACTAATTTCACTAATTTACGTGTTGACAAATTAAACTTGTTCCGCAGGGAATGTATATTTGAGTTTAGTAGGTTTGAAAGAAGAAATAGAGTAATTAATGATTTACAACAAATTTTTTGACACCCCTCCCTATTTCACCCTCAAAAACATGTAAAAAGTAAATTCCATTAGGTAAATGACTTAAATTGACTTGCGTTTTATTAGCCTCTTTTAACAGTATTTGACCATTTAAATGGGCAATTTTTACATGAAAATCAGTTAAATCTGTTTCAATATGTAAAACATCGTTAGTAGGATTTGGATAAAGGTTGATTTTAGCGTCCAATACGGAGGGGGTAAAAAGGGATGTTGAAAAATCAATGGGGGTACCCCAAGTTTCAGTGCCTTTTTTATAATAAATCAAGCGTGATTCATCTGGTGTGAAACTACAACTATAGTGATACAAACTACCGATACCTTGCCCGACATAATGCTTAAAACAATAATCAACACAGTCACACATAAGATTTTTTCCATAGATTTTTCTATCAGTATTAGTCAATGTATGATGATATTCAATAATGTATTTTTTTAATGAACTTGCTGAACTATTGTTGGTTTTTACTTGATATAAAGCCGTAGAATCCAAATTTTTAACGATAAAAGTATTAATGACAACGTCTAATTTATTCGGTAAACTTCTGTTGAAAGATTCCAATTTCATCATATATTGGATAGAATCTCTGGCATACAAGCGTTTTTGCAAAACCGTTTCTCTAACAAAATGAGTATCTACTTGACGCATTTGGAAATTATAAAAATCATTGCTGCGAATAAAAATATCGCCTATATCAAAATCGTAAACTTCCCTCATAGTTAAAGGTTTTTCAGCCACCACATCATTGTCAAAAATTGGAGAACGAGCTCCCCAAGTTTGACCCTTTTTATTATAGTAAATCAACTCAAAATCATTGTAATAATCGGGATATTGACGTGTGCCTTGTTGTAAAGTTAAACCTAAACCTTCGGCATAATATGTTTTATATGCTTGAGTTTCCTCTTTTTTGGATTCAAATTTCAACGTTTTCCTTCCGTTATAATCTGTTGTTATAGTATCGAAACAATAGTTAGTTAGAGTAGGATTAGCGATAGGGGGGCAAGTGACGGTTACTTTACCATTTAGTTCTTCAAGCCTAAAATATATTTTATCAATCTCTTGACCATTTTTATAATAAGGTGTCAAAGTATTAGGCTTGGTGGTCAATTTTCCAAATTCTTTTATGTCCTTAATATACGTTATATACACATCCCGCCAAGTAGAATCTACCCTTTTTTGTTTCACAACGACTTGTCTAATTTTATATTCTCTTTGCGTATTTGGGTTGTTGTTTAGCGGTGTTGTATAAACTTTGTATTGAAACGTATCGCCAATTGAAAAATCATATACAACTCTACGCAATAAAGAATCCTTATTTTGGGCAAATAGAAGCTGAATAGTGCCTAAAAGCAAACATAAGATAGCTATTTTTTTCATAGGAGAATAAGTGTTAAGGTTTAAAAAATCTTTTTCCAAAAATAGGGTTAAAAAATAGAGGTTACTATACCCCCTCAGTATTTTGACACAAAAGAGACAGTTTGAGACTATAGCTGCGCCATCTACTCAGTCGTACCACGGACTTCAGTCCGTAAATGTCTAATGACTGGCGATAATTTTATTACAAAGTAGCGTTTAATTACGCTATTATTTTAAACGTTTACGAACTAAAGTCCAATGCAATTTTTTTGTAAAACTCGAATAGTATATCCACTTTCCGTTAAAAATAAATACTTTTGCCTCGCTATGAAGTAAAAATACTGAGGGGGTAGATTTTTACTTAGAAAAACCTTAATTTTGTAACTATTAAACCGATGCTATGACAAAACAAGACTACATTCGCTATTGGCAAGAAACATCTGAAAAAGATTGGGAAGCTGTAGAAAGCCTTTTTGAAAAAGGAAATTATGTTCACGCGCTTTTTTGGGCGCATTTGGTTTTAGAAAAATTGCTGAAAGCGCATTGGGTGAAAGATAATCGCGACAATATTCCACCTAAAATTCATAATTTGGTGTATTTAGAACGGAGTACCGCATTAGCCCTTTCACAAATTGAGGTAGATTTTTTAGATGAAATGAATGATTATCAATTAGATGGTCGTTATCCTGATTACTCTGGTAAAATTTATGAAACATGTACTCACAACTTCGCAGATCTACAATTGCAAAAAGTCAATCACTTCCGCCAATTTTTACTAAGCAAGTTGCCATAGAAAAAGTTCGGAATTTTACGCAAGAACTCTTAGCGCAGGGCTTACATTTGCGGCAAGTTATTTTATTTGGCTCTTATGCTAAAAACAATCAACGAGAAGGCTCAGATATTGATGTCGTATTGGTAGCAGATGAATTTGAGGGCTTAAACATTTTGGATAGAAAATTTTATAAAACCATCAAAATCAAACCTGAATATATGCTTTTTCAAATTCAAACATATCAAACTGATTATTTTGAAAAAGGAGACGCGTTTATAGATGAAATCAAAAAAGCAGGCATTCGTATTTTATAAAAAATTATTTATACATTAAAAAAAATCCAAGAGATGCACCCTCCTATCTCTTGGATTTTCTTTTTACTAAAAATTATCAAACTATGGGCTTTCACACATTGAAATTCAAGACGCAGTTTTGCAGTTTTGCAGTCTTTTTATTTTTCACACACCTTTTGTCGGCTCAAACACCTACTCAAACGGTGCGGGGACGGGTTTTAGATTTTGACAACAAGGAAACTTTGGTTGGGGCAAGTGTCTCTTTGAGCGACACAAAATTTATAACTTTGACCGATACTTTGGGGCTTTTTAAAATGGAGAATGTGCCTGTTGGACGTTATAAATTGGTGGTTTCCTTTGTCGGTTATAAGCTGTTTGAAATCTCTGATATATGGGTGCAGTCGGGCAAAGAGGTTGTTTTAGACCTAAATTTGAGCACATCTACGCAAAATTTAGAGACTTTTACCACCACAACTTCCCGTTTTGGTGCTCAAACCGCTTTTTCCATCAACCATTCTGAGGACTATCTAAAATATCCCGCGAATTTTAATGACCCTGCCCGCATGATTACCTACTTGCCAGGGGCAGCAACCGATAATGATCAAGGCAATAATATCAGCGTTCGGGGCAATACGCCCAATGCGATGCAATGGTATTTGGAAGGGGCTGAAATTGTCAACCCTAATCACCTGAGTAATGCAGGTACGCCCAGTGACCGCACAACGGCAAATGGGGGAGGGGTGCTGATTTTAGGCGCCAATATGATGGAATCGGCTACTTTTTTCAAGGGCGCCATGTCGGCTGATAAAGGCGGTGCTTTGACGAGTATCATGGATTTGAACCTCAGAAAAGGCAATAATGAAAAGCGACAAACGTCCGTTTCATTGGGTTTAATCGGCACAGAGGTGGGTACTGAGGGGTATTTTAGCCCCCCGACCCCCAAAGGGGGAGTTGCCTCGAGCCCCAGAGGGGGAGATAAGCAGGGCAACTCCCCCTCTGGGGCTCGGGGGGCTTATTTGGTGCATTATCGCTATTCTACTATTGG
>JAYUQN010000253.1:0-2042 GCA_043756725.1 Saprospiraceae bacterium | reverse complement strand
TTGCTTTGTTAGCTGTTGTGGTTAAGGTTTTCCATTCTGATTCTGTAGTCAATTTATAATTGACCCGATAGCTCCGTGCGCCTGCAACAGGGTTCCATGCGACAATGGCTGATGTGGCTTTAATATTTGTTATACTAAAATTGGGTGCCAAACAGGGCAGCGGGGTAGGGGAAGGTAATGTTGTGAAAGACAATGCAAAACCAGCCCCATCCGTGCAGTGTGGCACTATTGAGTAGCCGTAAGTATTATCGGGCAATAACCCCGTAGCCTTATAAGATGAACCAGAGACGGTTGCAACCATAACGCCATCCTCTGAAATAACATTATAGGATAAAGCCCCTGAAACCGCTGTCCAATTGAGTGTGGCTGCATTGGTGGTAATATCGCTCACATAACCCCCTGTTACAGGCACGCAGGGTATTGAAACTGGACTGCCTGCATACGTATAACTATTGCCACTCCGACAATAGACATTCAACCGAAATTCGTAATCAAGCCCGCCAATCAATCCCGTTACGTTTGCGGAGGTGGAAGTAGGAGGGATGAAAGCACTTGATGCCCATTCTTGTGTAGAGCCAACGGGGCGATATTCTACTAAATAAGCAACAGCAGCAACAGCAGCTGCCCAACTTACAGTTGCAGCATTCTCAGTGCTGTTAAATTGAACGGAAACAGAAGGTGAGGATGGGCAAGGGGTTGACAGAAAGCCGGGAGGAGAAAATTGCGATGTTATTGTCGGTGTACACCTAATGCGTATTAAGAAAGTATAATCTGTACCGCGTATAAGGGAACTCAAGTTAACAGAATTAGTCGTCACGGGAATAGTTTCAATTGTGGTTAACCCCCGTACAAACACGTCTAAAAAATACCCGAAAACACCCGGAACAGCAGCCCAACTGACAGCAGCACTATTATCTGCTGCATTATATACGGCAGTTGGGGTGGGCGGGGGTATTATGGTGAGGCATCTACAATCCGTATTAAGCGGTTCAATATTAAAAGGCACGGGGGTACTGAAAGGACCATAATTGACCCCATCTGATGAACGAGCGCGGACTTTTACTCGCCAACCCGTTCCCCCAAAATTCAGGTTTGACGTATAAGTATAGCTATTGCCTGTAACAACGACATTTACTTGTGGGGCTAACCCACCTAATCTTTCAACAACCAAATTGTAAGGTTGAGCATTGCCATTGACAGACGTCCAACTAAAGTTCCAAATTGTTTGGTTTCCTTCAGCTGGGCAAGCATTGTCCATAACCTGTCCTGCGGTAGGGGCGGTGATAGTGGGTGCGGGTGTGAAACAACTGGGTGCTGGATTGATTCTGACAATAGTTGTACAAAAAGTGCCAGGGGGGTACATGCTGGTGACTTCAAAATCTTTTCCAACATCGCTTGGATAAAACGTATAAGGGAGAGGACCCGAGTGTATAATACGTCCAGCGACTCTAATAGTAACGTCACCAGTGGGCGCAGGAGAACCCAAAGAAAAATTGTCAAGGGTAGCAGTACAAAGGGCAGCGTGTAAATCTAAACTTGTTCCTGAATAACATTGAGCAGTGAGATTTAGAGAAAAAAAACTTAAAAAGACACTAAGGGTTAAAACTTTCATAGTTACAGAATTTAAAGGGTTGTGAAATGGGTTATAAAGGTTATCGGTTATTTCAGACTGATAGGAAAAGCTATGGGAGTGGGCTTTCAATATTATATATTTTTCTGTATTATATATATATTAATGTGTAAAGTTGATAGCATTTTGGTTGTTATAATATCCCTAATATTGGGGGTATCACAACACAACTGTTCTTCAAGAATTGTAAAATATTAAAACAGCGGATTAAAGTTTTTAGGGCGAACCATCTGCCTAAATAGAGGTAAGAGATGGATAAAAATAAGGGATGCCTGAATGATTATGCTTTTTTTATTTTTCATTAAAACAACCTCAATTTTAACATTTCCTTTTAGCTATTTTATTTAAAAAATATAATAAAAAAAAATATCTGTTTTGATGAACATTATTGTTTTATAAAAATACATAAATA
>JAYUQN010000252.1:0-2042 GCA_043756725.1 Saprospiraceae bacterium | reverse complement strand
GCACTGCAACGTCTTAGTTGTGGGCAAATTTGCCTAAGCCTAAGACGTTGCAGTGCAACGTCTCTACGTAAATCTCGGGTAAAAATCCTTAGCTTAATGGCATTGTCCTAAAGGGGCTTATTTCGCATAGTTAAGAGATTTCCGAAGTTACCATTATTTCATTAACTAATGAAATAATAAAATCATTATCAAAAGAGATAGGTAAGTAGGGTGGGCGAGGGGTATTTTGGTAATGTATATACGGAACACAAGAAGATTTTCGGGGTGTGGATCCCGATAGCGTCGAAGTTATTCGCCAAACCGAGCGCACATTGGGCGAATAAATTTGCCACTACGCATTCATAAATTCCGCTATCAACCGATGAAAATGATGCGTTCCTTGCTCCCTCTTGGCTGAATATCGTCCGCTATCATAAAAACGGGAACGGATGCCCCGTTGCACATTTTCAACAATGGCTTCATCTTCTCTTTCCACTTTATCAATGTCTGCCCCTGTCCTAATTAAACTTTTACAACGCGTCCAGTCCGAACCGATTCATCACAAGCAAAAGCAATTTTAAGGCTATTGACCGCATCCGCTAAATGGTCGGTCAAATCAATATTTTCAAGAATGGCTTTTAAAAAATATCGTTGTTCACGGTTACACAATTCCTGATGGTCGGGTTCATCGCTAAGATTGATCCATTCATCGGCTTTGGTGAAATTGTTTTGCGCATCAATATCAGCATGGTGAAAACGAAGAGATTCAGTCTTGGTATGCGCATCCACATTGTCCGATTTGCCACTTGCTCCCGCTTCTTTGGCAACTATTGACACGCAGCCTTTGGGTCCAATCACATCTTTCACAAAAAAGGCGGTTTCGCTCATCATGGGTCCCCAACCTGCTTCGTACCAACCGACTGACCCGTCTTCAAAACGGATTTGCAACTGCCCATAATTGTAATTGCCTGTTGGAATATCCTCCGTCATACGTGCGCCAATAGCTGTAACATGAGTCGGTTTTGAGCGAGTCATTTGGCACATCACATCAATATAATGGACGCCGCAATCTACAATCGGGCTGAGGCTTTTCATCAAATTGCGGTGCACATCCCACATGAAACCATGACTTTGTTGGTTCAAATTCATGCGCATCACTAAGGGTTTGCCCAATTGGTGGGACAATTCCACAAACTTTTCCCACGAAGGATGATGGCGTAAAATATAACCGACTACTACCTTTTTGTTGGCTTTTTCAGCTGCTTTCACCACCCTAATGGCTCCTTTCACGGTATCTGCTAAAGGTTTTTCAATAAAAACATGGGCACCTGCTTTCAAACATTGAATGGCAAATTGTTCATGCGTATCGGGATAGGTTGAAATGCAGACCGCATCGGGTTTTGTTACAGCAAGTGCTTGGGCGACATCTGAAAAAAGCGGGAAACCGCCACCCAAACGTTCATTTAAAATCTCTTTGCTTTTACCCGTTGAAACAATGCCACAGACGGCGAAACCGTCAATGTGGTGATAAGCTATAGCATGCGAAGCACCCATATTGCCGCAGCCGATTACTAAAACTTTGATGGGTTTACGCATTGATTGGTTGTTGAAATTGGTTAAATATTCTCTGATATACTGAGGGGGGGAAAGAGTATAGAAAATAAGACTTTTTAAAAGGTATAGGATGAAGAATTTTAACTTCCTAATCATTCAAGCACTTCATAAATTGTAATCGGTTTCGCTTTGTTTTTTACTGTTATATCGCCAACAACTTGACAGTTGAAGGAGTCTTTCACTTTTTCATATATGGCTTTACTGATAATAATTTGCCCGGGTTTAGCGGCTGATTGTAGGCGTTGAGAAGTGTTGACCACATCGCCAATGACGGTGAAATCCAATCTTTTAAGCGCAGCAGACCCAATATTGCCTGAAATCATTTCACCTGAATTGATGCCAATAGCCACTTTTGGTAAAAAGGTTTTTTTCTCTGATAACTCTTCTTCTTGCATTTCAATAGCTTTATGAACCGCTATTGAGGCTTCGATGGCTCTATCCAAATGAAA
>JAYUQN010000251.1:0-2043 GCA_043756725.1 Saprospiraceae bacterium | reverse complement strand
AGTTCCTGAACAAAGGCTTTAGGAATGACGACAAATTCACATTCGCCGTTTTTGCTATTCTCTGCCCCGATGCGGAGCCTATTGAGGTGCAAGTCAAGGTCGGACACGCGCAAGTTAATCAACTCATTTCCATTGCGGACGTAGCAATAATAAACGAATTTACAGGCAAGCCACAAGGCGGGGTCGTGTTTTAATAAGAATTCTTTAACCAAATTTTTCTGTGTTGGTTTATAATATTCCCGACCTGCTGCGCCAGAGCCTCGCAGTTTTTTAGTTTTGTCGAAAGCATTTTTTCGGATGGTGCTGGAGGAATGAGGCAGTGCTTTAAGCAACGTTTTGAGGACCCGTCTATCATTGTTGATGGTTGTAGCAGCCTTGCCTATGTCGAGGCGATACTTTAAATAATCGTGAGCGACCTTTTCTGTTACCTCTGTATGCCCGAATTTTAGACAAAACTCATCAAATTTTTTCAGCTTCGATTTATAGCCCGATTTAGATTTCGGCTTCAGGTAAGTTTTTTCAGAAAGGACATTATTCAGCCGCTTAGAAGCGGTCAAGGAAGGGTTATATTTTTCAACAGCGTCCTTCTTGTCAATCGTACCCTGTGCAAGTAATTGCGTTTTTATGCGCGCAAATTCGCCTAATCGCTCATCGCCCGTCCCGAATCGCGCTTCCAACCACTTTCGACAAATCCTGTTTTTTGCAGGATTAAAATACTCAACATACCACCGCTTCGTCACATCTCTATCTTCAGGATATAAGACTATCTCCCCTTCAGACAAATTTTTTTTATGCTTCCCCATTGTGCAATTTTTGCCCCAATACGAAAACTAAAATTTGATACTGTGTAAGTTGTTGATTATTACTGTTTTGTAAAACTGTGCGGAGACTGAGAGATTCGAACTCTCGATACACTTTTGGCGTATACACACTTTCCAGGCGTGCTCCTTAAACCACTCGGACAAGTCTCCTTTTAAATAATTTGGTTATTTTTTAACCATTTATATCCATCAATAGATTTCCAAAACATTTCTCTATTAAAAGCATCACTTCTTGAATTAAAGGTCTCAAAATAATGAATTTCCAAAGGTCTTCTATTCTTTGTTGCACGTACGTCCCCTTTATTATGTTTTTTTACTCGCATTTCAATATTACTGGTACTACCATAATAGAACTTATTATCTTTTTGACTTATAAGAATGTACGCATAAAAATTCATAGTAATGTTTTTTCATAAATAAAGACATTCGAACTCTTGATACACTTTTGGCGTATACACACTTTCTCCAAAGGAGTCCTATGGACCAGGCGTGCTCCTTAAACCACTCGGACAAGTCTCCTTTTAAATTAGGAATTAGGAATTAGGAATTAAAAATTAGGAATTCCTAATGGGGCGCAAAAGTAAGATTTTTATTTAGTTGTTCCAAATTTATTCTTCTCAAATAAAATCATCGCCTACTTTCAAATTTTTCAAAGGTGTATCCACCCGTTTCACCGTTTCAAGCGTCGCTGCTACCGTAGAAAGAGCAGGAGCGAGAAACAAACCTAAAACAGGAACCGTCAATAAAAGTAAAAAAACGGAACCGTTGCCGACTGCTAACCACCGATGGTGTTGTGAAAAAGCCTTACTGTTTTTCACATTGTAATATTTTTCAAGCGTATAATCCAAATTGCTGAAACCTGCATAAAAGGATTGTGTCAAAAAGATTAAAATAGGGGCGATAAAACCTACTAAAGGGATGAAACCCAACAATAACAACCAAAGCATGTACCACAATTCTTTGATGAGGTTTCTAAAACTCAAAACGAGCCCCCTCAGTATCAATTTCAAATTTGTTAAAGATAAAAACGGGGGGTCAAATACAGGTTTGCCTGTTTCAAGGGATTGAATGCGGGCAGCTAAAGGCGACATGAAAGGGGCTAAAAGTGCCATTAAAAGATTGCGATACGTTAAAAAACCGACCACAACCAAAGCAAACCAACTCAAATAACTCGAAATGCGTTCCACCAATGAATAGCCAAACCATTGCTCTGGATAGGTCA
>JAYUQN010000250.1:0-5226 GCA_043756725.1 Saprospiraceae bacterium | reverse complement strand
AAATTGAGATGCCCACCTAAACCTTCAATAATTTTTTGCAATGTCGAAATGCGAATATCTTTAATATCATTTTCTATTTTTGAAATATAGGCTTTGTTAGTTCCTACGCGCAAAGCAAGTTGTTCTTGCGTAAAGCCTTTTTTAAGGCGGGCTTCTTGAATCAAAGCGCCTATTTTAAAAACTTGATAGCCTTTTTCAAAAGCATCTCGTTTGTCTGTTCCCAATTCACCGTAAGTAATGGTAATATATTGGTCAAGTGTTGTTACATTTTTATTTAGCTGCATCATATTCTTTTTTAATCAAAGTTATATAAAAGTTGTCTTATAGTACAACTTTTATAGAAATAAAATTTAAAAAATAATCTGTTTCACGGTTTAATATACTTGTTTACTTATAATTGAAACTATTTTCTACCTTTATGTCTTAATTTTTAATCAAATCCATTCTTGAAATGAAAAAACTATTCCTTGCTTTAGCCCTATTAAGTGGTCTTATCGCCTGCCAAACGGCTCAAAAATTTGTCAATAAAGACATTCCCAACACGCCTATGCCCGGCTTCAATATGGAAGGGTCTGACCCACAAGCTATGGCTATTGCCGACTCGGTGATGAAAGCCTCTGGCGGTCGTTATGCGTGGGATATGACGCGCTATATCCGTTGGACATTTTTCAACAACCGCAGCCTTGTGTGGGACAAATGGAACGAACGAGTGCGCATAGATTTCAACAATCAACCTTTAAAAATTCGTTTGAATTTGAAAGATATGACGGGCAGAGTGTGGAAAGACGGGGCTGAAATGACGAATACCGATTCGGTAAAAAAATATTTGGAACGCGGCAAAGGGATTTGGATCAATGACTCGTATTGGCTCGTTATGCCTTTCAAATTGAAAGACAGCGGCGTGACTTTGAAATATGTCGGTAAAAAACCAAACGCCTTAGGTGCTGAAAGCGATGTTTTAGAATTGACTTTTAAAGCGGTCGGCAATACGCCCGATAATAAATACCATATCTATGTCAATCCGTCAAGCCATTTGGTGACGCAATGGGATTTTTACGGCAAAGCCACCAATGAAAAACCCAATATGTCCACACCCTGGTCTGATTATCGGGGTTTGGGCAATATTATGCTGTCCATTAGTAGGGGAGAAGGGCGTTCGATGGTTCCGATTGGGGTGTATAAAAGTATTCCCGATTCTGTTTTTACTTCTTTAAATGATATTGATTGGACGAAAATAAAATAAAAAAACTTCAAAACCGTCTGAAAGAATTACAATTTCAGACGGTTTTTCTTTTATATTGTGTACTTTTGCACCGCTTTTTTGAAATTATTATTGCGCTCGTTGCTTAAAAGTAGCTTCGGATTTATCCGAACTCGTTTAAACGGATTTATCCGTTTTTATGACCCCCCTCAGTATAGCAACGAAAAATTCGTTAAAACAGGTTCGATTAAACCCGAAGCCATAGGAATATACATAAAATTATGATGAATCAAGACAATAAGAATGCTATGATTGGGATGGGGCTTATAATGCTCATCCTCTTAGGTTGGAATTATTTTTCAACGCCTTCTCAACTACAAATTCAAGAAAAACAAAGAGTGCAGGACTCTATCGCCTACGTGCAACGCACGACCGATAGCCTCATTATAGCCAAGCAGCAACAAGCGCAAGCTGTGCCAGTGCCAGATAGTGTAAGACTGAAACAAATGCAAGGTGATATGGGGCAATTTGCTAATTTGGCTATTGGCGTAGAGCAAGTATATTGTCTTGAAAACGCTGAAATGAAAGTCTGTTTCAGCAATAAAGGAGGACGCATCAAAGAAGTGGTGTTGAAAAAGCACTTTAAAATTTGGGAAGATGACAAACGCCAAGAGCAGAAAGAAGCCTTGAAACTTTTTGAAGATGTGAAAAATAAGTTTGAATGGTCTATTCCTGCCAACAATGCTAAAGGCGTTATCTCTACGCAAGACCTTTTTTTCACCCCCTCAGTATCCAGCAATACCATCATTTTTTCAGCCAGATTAAATGACCAAACTTATATCGAACAGAAATACGTGCTGGGCGGCAGTTACGATTTGGATTATGATGTGCAAATGAAAGGTTTTGGGCAGATTTTGAAAGCCGATACCAGAACGGTACAGCTTTATGTTGAAAACTATATGGACAAATTAGAGAAAAACGTAAGCTATGAAAGCAGTTATTCGTATCTCAATTTCCGTGAAAATGATTTAACACCTGATTATCTTGGGGCTACAGGCACAGACCAAAAAGCCTTGAACAACGTTCAGTGGGTAGCCCACTCCAACCAATTTTTTAGCACCGCTATCATTGCCAAAAATGGCAGTTTCCCCTCAGCAACCCTTGAAAGCCAAGCTTATGAACTGACAAGTCCCGATTTGAAACGCACGACGAGCCGCCTTGATTTGCCTGTTCAAAACGGCGATGTCAATGCGCAAATGAAACTCTATATCGGACCCAAAGACTACCAAGATTTGCAGCATTATAAGGTGAAATTAGAAGATATTGTAAGCTACGGCGGTTCGATATTAGGCACTATCAATCGTTGGATAATTCGCCCCATTTTTGATTTTTTACACGGTTTCATTGGCAATGTCGCTATTTGTATCTTACTTTTAACCTTGATAGTAAAAGGTTTTCTCTATCCTTTGAGTTATAAAATGCTGAAATCGCAGGCAAAAACGACGGCATTGAAGCCCGAGATAGAGAAAATGAAAGCCAAACACAAAGACGACCCTCAAAAAATACAGATGGAGCAAATGAAACTCTATCAGGAGTACGGCGTCAATCCGCTCGGCGGGTGTATGCCCACGCTCTTGCAAATGCCTATCTGGATGGCATTATTCCAATTTTTCCCAGCTTCCATAGATTTCAGACAAAAAGGCTTTCTGTGGGCAACCGACTTGACAGGCTTTGAGGAATTCATAAAATTGCCATTTCACATACCTTTATATGGTGCGCATATCAGTTTGTTTGCTTTGTTGTGGGGCGTTTCGCTCGTTGTTTTCACATGGTATTCCATGAAAGACGTGGACATGTCGGGTCAACCTGCCATCATGAAACAGATGCAATATTTCACACCTATCATTTTCACCGTCATGTTCAACAGTTATGCAGCAGGTTTGAGTTTATACATGTTGTTTTCAAATATCCTCAATATTGGTCAAACGGTCGTCACTAAAAACTATATTATTGACAATGAAAAAATCAGAGAGGAATTGATGGAAAATAAAAAGAAACCTAAAAAACAAAGCCTTTTCCGTCAAAAATTGGATGAAGCGATGAAGCAATCGCAAGCCATGAAAGAGCAACAGGCGAAGGTGGAGACGAAGAAAAAGAAATAATTTCAAAAAAAATGACGCATGTTGCAAACATGCGTCATTTTTTTTGGAAATTAAAAATAAGCGTTATTTAGTATTTAAATTCATCAAGATTCTTAATAATAACATGGCTATCAATGTTTATAAAATCATCATAATCATCTGATAGTAAATCTGCGCCTAAATATTTAGCCGTTGCAAGAATGATAGCATCAGGAAGTTTTATTTTCTTCGTTTTATTTTTTTTATAAGAAATTACGTGTTTAGCAATAGTTATATCAACTTCTTTGATTTCAAGATTGATAAACATTTCATCTATCAAATCTTTTTCTTCTGGTTCATTAAATTCAAATCCATAAACTTCCATAAAAGTGATAATAGAAATGTAGAACTCATCATAAGAAGACAGTAGTTTTTCTATATCAATTTGCTGTTTTGAAGCAAGAATGATAACATTGGTGTCTAAAAGAGCTTTACTCCCATTCATCTCTTAGTTGTTTTTGCCAAAGTATAGGGTTTTCAATGCTTGAAAAAAGCTTGTGTTCATGCATTTTTTTGAAAGTTGCTAACAGCTTTTCCTTTTTTGAAACGTGAGTTTGTGGCGTTTCAACTAAAATAATAATACGCACAAAGGTATTATCATATTCTTGAAACTGTTTAGGCAAGTGAATTAAGCCCTCTTCAATTTTGGTTGAAAATTCTAACGCATTCATCTTTTAATATTTTTCGACAAAGTTAAATATTTTTAGCTTGACAAACAAATAATGTCTTTTAGTATATTTTTTGCTTTTAATACTGAGGGATAGGTATAGCTTTCACAGCTTGCGACTTCTGATTTTTTTGAAAATAAATGCCAAAATACTGAGGGGTAAAGAAAGCAAAAGCCCTTGATTTTATACAAAATCAAGGGCTTTTATTTATGAAATTAAAAGTATTTTAGGCTTGTTCCAACTGTTTTTCAACCCAATTAATAGGCAATTAAATTTTTTTATGTTTATACGTAGCTTCGGATTTATCCGAACCCGTTTTAACGCCTTTAGGCGTTGATTATTTTATAGTTTTCAAACGCCTAAAGGCGTTAAAACGGGTTCGGCTGCTCCGTAGGAGTCCCTTCGGGAAAGCCGAGGCTACGGTTAAAAATCTCCATAATTTACTTGCAAACAAGGCAATCCCAGTTCCAAACGCCATAAATCTACCACGTGGTCACGGTCATCAATCACCATTTGGATGAAATACCGATGGGCAACGTGGGTTTCAAAAAGCTCTTTTTTCACTATCGAATCCTTTCGGGCATCGCCAACGGAACGCATATAAATTTCATCAAAATCAATTTCATGTTTTGCTAACCAACTCAAAGTGGCTGTTTTAGCCGCTTCATCTCGTCCACTCATTAAAATAATTTTATAATTGTTTTGACGATACAATTTAACCAAATCTTTAATAGGTTCGTTCAGCAAATCCAAGCCACAAGAGAGGGCATCAAACGGACTTCGGTCTTTGATAATCGCCAATGTACCGTCCAAATCGCAAATAATAGCTTTAGGCAATTCGGTATTTTGGGCTTTGTAATGCGGACCTCTTTCGTCTCCCAAAATGTGCTGTTTATACATGCGCATAATCACTTTTTTACCCACTTTTTTTTCCCGTTCTTCATCTCTTTTCAAACATTCTGCTAACGTTGTGGCGATGTCTTTTACCTCAATTTGCACTTGGTCACCTGCGTTTTTACAGTAGTTTTGCACCACCTGTCGGATGCGTTCTATGGGTCTATCGCTCAAATTTGTATCGTCAATAATGACGTGTTTTCCTTCTTTGAAAGCTTCAATGAGCATTAAATCCCGCATCCGTTCAATGAATTTTTCATTGCTTTTGGTATGGTGGTTATTG
>JAYUQN010000249.1:0-2044 GCA_043756725.1 Saprospiraceae bacterium | reverse complement strand
TTACAGAAGAGTTGAAAAAAATGGCAGCTCTCGAAACCATTGGCGGAGCTTATTACCTCGTTGAACTGACCAATCGGGTTGCTTCCGCTGCCAATATTGAATATCATGCGCGCATTATTGCTCAAAAACATATTCAACGCGAGCTAATTAAAGTTTCTACTGCTATTATACGGGATGCTTACGAAGATACAACAGACGTTTTTGACTTGATGGACAAGGCAGAACAAAGCCTTTTTGCCATTACAGAAACCAATTTGAGCCGCACTTTTGAAGGCATGAATTCCTTAGCTTCTAAACTTTTGAAGCAAATTGAAACGCTTTCTCAAAAAGGAGATGGTTTGACGGGTGTTCCAACAGGTTTTACAGATTTGGATAGAATGACTTCTGGCTGGCAACCCAGTGATTTGGTGATTATAGCGGCTCGACCTTCTATGGGTAAATGTCTTGGAAAAGGAACAAAAGTGATGCTCTATAATGGTACATTGAAAAATGTAGAAGATATTGTAGTGGGTGATTTATTAATGGGTGACGACTCTACGCCACGCACTGTTCTATCGTTGGCTCGTGGACGGGAACAAATGTATTGGGTTCGACAGTTGCATGGTATAGATTACCGTGTCAATGAAAGTCATATTTTGTCTCTCAAACGCAGCCGCAATGAATCCAAACATCGTAACGGTGATGTCTTGAATGTCGAAGTTAAAGATTATTTGTCAAAATCTACTAAGTGGAAAACCAATTATAAAGGTTATAAAGTCAGTATTAACTTTGAAGAGACCCCCCTCAGTATAGAGCCGTATTTTCTTGGCTTGTGGCTGGGTGACGGCAAGTCGGATAGCTCTCGTGTTTATACCCAAGATAAAGAGGTAGTTGATTATTTACAAGATTATGCTGATAGATTAGATGCCCGCTTGTCTGTTACAGAACAACACCGTTGCCCTGGCTACAGTATCGTCCGTACTTTTGGTAAAGATGCACCGATGGATTCCGTGCAAGCACAATTGCGTGGCTTGAAAGTGTTGGGAAATAAACATATTCCATATCATTATACCGCTAATAGTCGTCAAAATCGCTTGGAATTATTAGCGGGTTTGATAGACAGCGATGGGTTTTATAATGTAGGACATGGTGGTACTTATGAAATAGTTAGCAAACATGAACATCTGGCTCAGGAAATAAAATATTTGTGCGATACACTTGGCTACCGTACTTCTTTGAAATCGAAAAAAGCTTCTATTAAATCAATTGGTTTTGAAACGACTGTTTGGCGTGTGCGTTTTAATGGCAATGTTGATGAAATCCCTGTTCGTATTCCAAGAAAAAAAGCACAGGCTTGGACAGACGGACGCAATTGGCAAGTGACAGGCATTCGTGTTGAAAAAGATATTGTTGATGATTATTATGGTTTTGAAATTGATGGCAATCACTTGTTTTTACTTGAAGATGCTACCGTAACGCATAATACAGCCTTCGTTCTTTCCCTTGCTCGCAATGCGGCAATGGATTTTGGAAAAGGCGTAGCCATGTTTTCATTAGAGATGTCAAACCTCCAATTAGTCCAACGTCTTGTTTCAATGGAAGCTGAAATTCCTTCTTCTAAATTGAGAAATGGACAATTGGAATCGCATGAATGGCAACAGTTGCACGTGGCTATTGAAAAAATGTCGAAAGCACCGATTTATATAGATGACACGCCTGGCATCAATATCTTTGAATTGCGGGCAAAATGCCGTCGTTTGAAAGCACAACACGATATTCAATTGATTATTATTGACTATTTGCAATTGATGTCGGGTGGGGGAGATGGCAATCGAAGTGGTAATCGGGAGCAAGAAATTTCACAGATTTCACGCGCTCTCAAAGGTTTGGCGAAAGAGTTGAATGTGCCTGTTATTGCATTATCTCAATTAAGCCGTGCAGTTGAAACGCGGGGTGGTTCTAAGAAACCACAGTTGAGTGACTTGCGTGAATCAGGTGCTATTGAACAAGATGCGGATATTGTCGGCTTTATTTATCGTCCAGAATATTACCAAATTTTGGAAGA
>JAYUQN010000248.1:0-2045 GCA_043756725.1 Saprospiraceae bacterium | reverse complement strand
GTAAAACGTGGTCAGATACGGCAATTTCTAATAATAACGATTTTCGGAAAGTGCTTCAAACAGTGGTAAATGCAGTTCATCTATTTTTAGAAGCTTATCCAGACCGTCAAATATTCTTTAAACCAGTGGATTACAAAAGAAAATTGCTTTATAATCGTATTTTTCAACAAAAATGGCATGAAATAGAGGTTTTATTTACAATAAAAGCTATTATTTTAGAAAATTCTAATCCTAAATTTGAAAATTATGACCCTAAGAACAGATACGATTACTTCATAGTGCAAAAGAAAATAACGTAATTTTGAAAATTAAATTAGTTCAATATGAAAGATTTAGATAATACTGTTAATTTATTGGAATTATCAGGCATAGAAGATATTCCTTTCAAATACATGACTGCCGATGAAGAAGTGCGTGTAGATGAAATTACTAAAAACTCTTTCCATAGACCAGAATACCTTCAATCTCTTAAATTCATGACCCAATATGATGTGCGGGAGTATCACGAAACTCATCCTAATGCCCATGCCAAAGATGTTTTATCGAATATGATGAAAACGTATAGTTCCGCCATACCTTGCGATATTTTACTTGATATGGCACAGGTTATTTTGTCAGAATGGGAGTCTGTTAACGCTTCAAAAAAAGAATTGGTTTGAGATATACCCCCCTCAGTATAAGCTAAAAAAGCCGCCTCGAAATATCGAAGCGGCTTTTTTAGCTTATACTTTTGTTGCAAATAAATTCGTAACGCCAAATCACTTGCATCTTGGTTTAAAAAGCGTACTTTTGCTTACAAAATAATAGAAAATGCGTAGTTTTAATACATCTGGTCCAAATATTATAGAAAAGCATTATACCTTACCTCGCCTTACTTTGATTGAAAAGGGTAAAGATTTGGTGCATAATGACCGTTATTTCACGATTTGGGCACCTCGCCAAACAGGGAAAAGCACTTATTTTCGCTTACTTGCCGATACTTTGTGTGAAGAAAGTTACAAGGTTTGTTATGTCAATTTTGAAAGTTTTAAAGAGGCAAGTCAAGAAGATTTCCTTATTTCTTTAAAAGTGGAACTTTCAAACCAATGGGGCATTCGGTTTGAAACACAGACCCTCAACAGTGTTTTTCAACAAATAGAAAATATAAAAAATGAGAAATGCGTCTTGATTATAGATGAAGTAGAAGGTATAAATCCAGACTTTTTTGGCAGTGTGCTTCATGCTATACGCAAAGCCTATCACTCCAGAGAGCATCATTGTTTAAAATCAGTAGTTTTAGTAGGCGTGAGTAATATTATGGGCGTCGTAAAGGACAATGCCAGCCCCTTTAATATTGCTGACAATTTAAATGTTCCTTATTTCACCAATGAAGAAACGGTTGAATTATTGAACCAACATGAACGAGAAACGGGGCAATTGTTTGACCCCTCAGTAATAAAGAAAATATCGTACATAACCGCCAATCAACCGGGGCTTGTCAATGCTTTTGCCAATCAATTAGTGACTGATTATCCCTATAAACCTGTTATTGACTATGCCAATTATTTGAAAGTTGAGGACTGGTTTTTAACCGAAGCCATTGATAAAAATATCAGCAACATCATCAACAAAGCCGAGAGCAATCGGGCTTTTGTTGAAATGCTTTTGTTTAAAGATGTTAAAATCCGTTTTCAGATTAACCGAGAAGAAATAAAAGAACTGTTTGTAAATGGGGTTATTTCCAAAGGCGAAGATGGTAATGTGCGTTTTCGAGTGCCTTTGTATCAAAAGGTTTTGTACATGGCTTTTTACCCTTACATGAATGGCGAAGGTGAGCGCATTGGCAGCACAATCAATGTCGAAGATTATTTTACGCCCGAGGGGTCATTAATTATTGATAAAGTGATTGAAAGCTATAAAAAATATGCTTTGCGGCGAAAATTTCACTATTTTAGAGAAAAAAATAAGCATGGGCAGTATATGACGCTCAAAGAAGCAACCTTAGTGTATAGTTTTGAAACTTATCTTACCGCTTTTTTAAACATGGTGGACGGTAAAACTTATAT
>JAYUQN010000247.1:0-2046 GCA_043756725.1 Saprospiraceae bacterium | reverse complement strand
AACCCCATGCACCATCGGCAAAATAAAGCGCATCAAAATCAGTAGATTTTTCATTTCTTACGGTGAAACCCATATCAAATACGCTGCCTACGGGAATTTCAATTGTCTCCTCATCTGCGCCCGATAGCGTGATTTGTTTAGTGAAATTTATTCTATCTTTCGTTTCAGTTTGCGTAGAATTGCCCTTGATGGTCAAAGATTGAGCATTTAAGCTGTTTTTGATAGTCAAAGTTAAAAAGCCATTGTCATAAGCGCCGTGTTTAACAAAAACTTGCGGAACGGCAGCTGTTTCATCACTTTTAAGATTCGGATATTGCGTTTTCAATTTTGTTAAAATCTCTTCAACCACTTTTTGAGACAAATGGGGTGCTTCTGCCCACACTTGGTAGTTGAAATATTGCGGATTGTTGGGATATTCATCAACCGCCCAACGGCTCAAAATAGTAGCGGTTGTTGCATTATCTTTACTTACGGCAAAACAAATTGAATACTCAAACTTGCCATCTTCACGTTGCAAAACAGACCGAATGAAAGGCATATTGTTGATTGTGATGGATTCAGCATACAACAAGGTAGAGCCAGTCAAACGGTCACATATCACTTTTGTATGGTCATAAACTTTATTTTCTGTTTTAGTTGTTAAAACAGCGGCTAAACGCTCTTGCGTCACATCATCAAAATAATCAACCGACAATACTTTTTGAGCATTTGTAATGCCTATCAAATCCGTTGGCGAAGTCATATAAGCCGTTACAAGTTGCTCACTGAAAGGCTTTTGAGGTATAAATTGCGCCAATTCAATGTCTTCGCGCGTCATTAAACCGCCTGTTTTTGGCTCAGCAAAAAGGCGCAATTGGTCTAAATTCTCATAATTTAGGGAGGGGGTCTTTATGCGGCTGAAATTGCGTTGAGCAATCGCATTGGCAAGGCAGCCATTGCTTTCTAAACCACCCGTACCACCAGAACTAACACCGCCACCTGAACCCACAGTAACAGGTAAAGTACCTATTGAAGCTGTTCCCGGATTTAAAGTAAGGTAAAAAACAGCATCGTTAAAATCATGGTCGCCACCTGAATCACCCCTATTCAAATCTTCAAAACCCATAATCAATAAGCCTGATGAATCGCGCAACAAAGCACTGTGTTTTTTCAAAGAATCAACAGTTTCTACATTAAACCGAGGGTCTGAATAAAAAATATTTAAACCAGAACCGACACTCGCCGCAGTCTTTTTTGTTGCAGGTGTAAAACCGTTGGCAATAATCGCAAACCCGATACCTGTGTTGGCTGGAAAATGCCCCAAATGTACCTTATCGCCTTTTTTAACAGCCCCATCTTCCAATGACATATTGGAGAAGATGATTTTCAAAGAGGATGGTTTGCTTTTTAAGGGCGCACTTGTGTTGTAAGTGTAGAAAGAAAAAGCGTTTTTATATCCTGCCCCTTCGTCCACAAAAGTAATCCAAACATCAGCCGAATCTTTCAAGATAAGGTCGTGTGAAACACCTGTGGCAAGATATTCAGGATGATATTTTGGTACAGGATAATATTCTGGCAGTGAGTTGCTAATGCGGGTGGATAAACCCGATGAAATAACATCACTTGGAGAGACCAGATAATTAGGTCTGCCAACGGCGTTGTATGTCCCAAAATAAGTGTATGACTGAGCTGACAATGCGCCACTCAAAATAATGAAGGTAAACAAGAAAAGATTCGTTAGCTGTTTCATTGGACTTTGCATAGTTTTTCAAGAAGTGTGTGGTCTCTTTTTTTTATTTGATACCCCAAAAGTATTCCTTGAAAAACCATATCTATCCTTTTTAAAGAGCCATTGTGACAGAGGCAAAATAAGATATAACGACAATTTTAATAGTATAAAAAGCTGAGGTTGAAATTTTATAATTTTTATTTTTAAAGTGAAAAGCGATAGTCTTGTGCTTTTTTTTCGCAAAGTTAAATCCTGTCACAAATTCGATTTTTTTTGAAATAAAGCTACGAATTTTACGAATTATATGTTGACAGCCCCCGACCCCAGAGGGGAGTTAG
>JAYUQN010000246.1:0-2046 GCA_043756725.1 Saprospiraceae bacterium | reverse complement strand
ATAAAAGCACTTAAAAAAGATAAAAACATCTGTTTGCATGTCTGCGATGTCAACCCCCGAGCATCGGGACGCTATTTGAATAGAAGCCGTTTTTTCACCATTCCCAAAGCTAATTCTCCTGATTTTATGCCTGAAATATTGGCGCAGTGCTTGAAAAAGAACATTCAAGTCGTTTTCCCGTTAGTAACGATGGAGCTGTTTCAATTGGCGGAACACAAAGCTTTGTTTGAAAAAGCGGGCATAAAAGTACTCGTTTCAGATAAAGAAAATCTGGATATCGCCAATAATAAAAGCCGTTTGTGTCAACATTTAAAGGAAAATGGTATCTTAACGCCCGATTTTGAAGTCGTGAAAGCGGGTGATTTTGAAGGGTTTTTACAGGCTTTTAAGACGTTGGGATACCCAGAGCGTCCGCTTTGTGTGAAACCTTCTATTTCAAACGGCAGTCGGGGCGTCCGAATAATAGACGAGTCAGTGGATAAATTTGACCTTTTATTTCACCATAAACCCAATAATTTGTACATGACTTTTGATGAAATAACTGAAATACTGAGGGGTCATTTTAAGCAAGCTAATAACGAACAGAATTTTCCAGAACTTTTAATTTCAGAAGTTTTAACAGGCGAAGAATACACGATTGATACGATTGTGAATCAGGGAAAACCCGAATTGATATTGCCTCGTGTGCGGACAAAAATGAATAATGGTATTTCTGTTGAAGGACAATTTATTGAAAATCAAGAGATTATAGATTATTGTTTTCAAATATTAACGTCTTTAAAATTGCATGGCAATATCGGTATTCAAGTGAAAAGGGCAGTGGACGGGCGTTTCAAAATTTTAGAAATCAACCCGCGCATACAAGGCACGAGCGTGGCGGCAATGGGTTTGGGCATCAATTTGCCTTTGTTGGCGGTGAAACAAGAGATGGGTGAAAAAATAGATATACCGCCTATAAAATGGGGCACGTGCTTTTCACGATATTATCAAGAAGTTTTTTATAATTAAGTAGCTTCGGCTTTAGCCGAACTCGTATAAACGCCTTTAGGCGTTGTGCAAATGCCGCAAACGCCTAAAGGCGTTTATACGGATTCGGCTAAAGCCGAAGCTACATTACCCCCTCAGTATTTTATGACTTTAAAGACATTTTTTAAAAAACAAACCTTCAATCCAGGTATCGTCGGGTTTTTCACCAACCCCTTTTTCTTCGCAAGGCGCGCTTTATACGACAATATCGCTAAACTTGCCCCGCATATCAAAGGGGATATTTTGGATGTGGGCTGTGGTCAAAAACCGTATAAGCACCTGTTTTCTTATACCCAATACATCGGTATTGAAGTGGAACAAGAAGGACACGACCACACCAACGAGGATGTGGATGTGTTTTATGATGGTAAACGTATTCCGTTTAATGACAATCATTTTGACTCGGCTATCACAAGCCAAGTGTTGGAACACGTCTTTGAACCCGATGTTTTTTTACGTGAAATCCACCGTGTTTTGAAGCCTGAAGGAACGCTACTTTTAGCCGTTCCTTTCGTTTGGGATGAACACGAACAGCCCTACGATTATGCGCGTTATAGTTCTTTTGGTTTGAAATATTTGATGGAAAAGAATGGTTTTCAAGTGGTTAGGCATATAAAAAGTTTGAATGATGCGCGCGTGATTTTTCAGTTGATAAATGGTTATATCGTCAAAAAAACGCTGTTTTTACGCCCTAATTCAAAAGTTAATATCGTTGTAAGTTTTTTTCTAAACGCTTGGGTGAATATTTTAGGCAGTATAATAGGTTTCATTTTTCCAAAAAATAATGATTTGTTTTTGGATAATATTATACTTGTGAAAAAAGTAATTTCTTAGTTAAACGTAACTTAGCGTACCACGGACTTCAGTCCGTAAATGTCTAATGATTTCCAATAATTTTATTTTAGAATAACTTTCACTTACTTTAGAGCATGTTTAAAAATTTAATTTTATTATTTTTTAAATTACAAAATTAAATATTGACTAACCACGCCCTTTAGGGCGTGGGCAAGCAATTGACAT